>JAGVGM010000268.1 GCA_020057065.1 Thermodesulfovibrionia bacterium | reverse complement strand
TGAATAATGGGTTATATACAAATCATCACTGCAATACTTTTATGGAGTTCGCTCGGGATATTCATAAGGAAAGTTGAAATACCCTTGTTGGGTCTTGTTTTTTATCCCGCTGCGATTTCCGGGGTCATTCAATTAATATTTATTTCATCGACCGGAAATCTGAAACAGATTTTAAAGGCCGAAAGCAGCAGTAACAGGGTCCTGCTTTTTATTCTTATTCCTGTCTGTACAGCTGCAAACACGTTTCTTTTTTACTTCGCTTTCACACATACAACAATAGCCAACGCCGTTCTTTCGCACTATACGGCCCCGATCTTTGTAGCATTAATGGCCCCGATTTTTTTAAAAGAGCAAAGTCACAAAACAACATGGCTAGCCATCCTGTTGTCATCTTTAGGATTATGGCTTATGCTCTGGATGCCGTCATCGGGTGGGGCCGTGTCTTTGAGCGCGGGTGAGCGTCAAGGTATTATTGCCGGTGCCTGCTCGGGTTTTGCATATGCATGTATTATATTGATGTTAAGAACATTAGCTTTAAAGTATATGTCGATAGTTATTATATTTATACAAAACAGTATGGTTGCCATTTTCCTTTTGCCGTTTGTCCTCAATATATCTGTTCCATCTCAATCGCTTCCTTACCTTTTTATCCTTGGTGTAGTGCATTCCATTATTGCCCCTCTCCTTTATACGCAGGGCTTTAAAAGTGTCAGGGCTAATGAGGCTGCTATCCTCGGCTACTTTGAACCTGTCGGGGCTACAATTCTTGCGTTTATTTTTCTGAGCGAAGTGCCTGGGTTATATGCATTAATCGGGGGAGCATTGATATTGTGCTCAGGGTATTTAATCTTGAGGTATAAGGGAGATTAAGCCTTTTAGCATAATGGCCGATCCCCGATAAAAGTTATCATTTGTAAAAGATAGAATTTTATCTGCGAATAAAGGTGCCCATGAAGCCATGTGTTCGTCTTTAAATTTGTTTCTTAACTCAAATAATCTTGAGGCCTCGCCGCGTTCACCCTTTTCGTAAAGGTCTATTATTTTTTCTGTAAGGTAAGAGATAAATTCCAGTTCTATGCCGATATGGTCCTCAGGCATGCTGTAAAGGTCTTTCACTGCCATTCCTGCTTCAAGATATTTTTTCCTCACATCAATTGTTATATCAGTCATAATGGCTCTTAGCTCAGAAAGATAAAAAGAGGCGTAGGGGATTGCTGGTGGATTTTTGGGGCCTATAAACAACCTTGCAAATTCAACCGCAAGGTCTTCAGCATATTCGTCAAGACGGTCTTTATTCGCTCTCACCGAATGCGCGATTAAATTTAAGCCTTTGTCTATATCGTTTTCCTCTGTAACAATATTTATCTCCCCCAATTCCTGAAGAAATTCCTTTGCCGGCTCTTTCAGAAAAATGTGTTTTAAAAGGCTGAGGATCTGCCTTTCTTCCTTTAAATCTTCTATCATTGGCGACTCCATAAAAGTTACTATTTTATTTTATAAAAAGAGGGAGGCCTTTGCCTCCCTCTTTTTAGTTTTTGCGGGGTGCATTCAAGCTTTTTTCACCCTCACAATCATATCCGCATATGCAGTTTGTCCCATGATTGGGCTTAGCGCCTCAGGGTCAATGAGCATATTGCAGTCCGGCGTATAATCCTTGCTCTTGTAAGCAGTGCCAAGCCCCGGACTGAACCGTCCACCCGAACCGAAGGCTATCTTTATAACACCCGGCCTGATGCCGCCTGAAGCAAAAACCTTTCCCTTTGTGGATTTTCCAAGCGGATTTTCTACCACGACGAGATCGCCGCTCTTTATTCCCAGCTTTTTCGCATCATCGGAGTTTATCCATATGGTGCCTACCGAGAAGGTATTGGCTTTGAATTTCCTCGTTATGGCTTTCATCGGGTCGTCGCCTGCGGGCATTGCCTCCGGCACCTCAGCCTCGAACTCGTTGTTCATCGGCATCCATAGACCTTCCGCCTTCACCTCGCCAAGCCACGGAACCATCTGCGTGCCTGTCATGGAATGGTGAATTCTGCCGGTAATGAGCTGGAAAGGATAATCCTTTGCATATTTTTTATACTCGGGATTGGTATAGGGGTTCCAAACGGTCTCAAACCAATAGAAGGTCTCCGGGAACTTGTCGAACCCGATCCTCTTAAGCCCGTAAGGCACTTCGCCGCCGGCTTTTTCAATAAGCTCATTGTATTTTGCATATCTCCCTTTGCGCTTATCGCCGTCTTTGTAGTCCCATTTGAACTCAAAGAGTTTTGAGTCAGTGGGAGGCCAGACCTTGTTAGTCTCATCCGCGTTATGCTTTTTATACCTGTGCCAGCTCATGGGCCATACCGCAACCCCGTGATTTTTCCTCAACCATGCAGGGGTAACCTGTTCACCGACCACTTCCTTTTTCTCATTGTCGATCTTTACATTGCCCTTTTCAAGGGACTCCGGTGTGCCTCTGAGCGTATATCCTTCAGGATACTGAGGATATGGCAATGGAGTTCCTATGTTGGGTTTTCCAGGGGTTCCCAATATCAGGTCTGTGGCAAAGGTATCCTCATCCTTATACCTTTCCCAGAAGTCTCCCGACTTTATATCGGTGTCGCCGAGTTCGTGGAACTTCTTCGCAAGGAGATTCATTATATCTGTAGGGTTCTTACTCTCATAAAGAGGTTTAATCACTGCATCTCTGAGATACCCAAGCGGCATAGGAGGATAAATGTCGCTCCAGCTTACTCTCTCCGCATAGCTTGCCTCCGGGAGGATTACATCCGCATAAAGGGCGCTTTCAAGATTGAGTGTGTCTATGTAGACCATAAACTCAAGCTTGTAATTGCCCGCTGCATCCTTTGCAGTCAGGGCCTCTCTCCATTTCCATGTTGCAGAGCCGCTGACTACAGTGTTTCCGGTTCTCAGAATGTAGGCCTTTATGGGATATTTGTGCCCTCTGAAGGCACCGTATCTTATCTGCACCTCTTTTCCTGCAAAGAACTCCGGGTAGTCGCCGACCACATCATCCCACGCTGCAGGATACTTACTGCCAAAGTGGTCTTTGTTCAGTTCGGATTGTTTGCCTTCAACCTCCTTGCCGTCTATAACGCGTTTTACTTTCCTGTCAACGAACTTCTTGTCTTCAACAAAAGAAAACTCTCTTCCCTTGCCTCCTTTGCCCCACTTCATTATCTCGCAGTCAATCACGCCGCCAGGGGCGTCAAAATTGCCTGTAATTATATTCAGTGCCGCGCCTAAAATAGAGGCGGTATAGCCGTTGAAGTGGTGTCCGGGAGACTGCATGCCCCACACGAGAGCGGCTGGCTTGGTAATGCCAAAGGTGTGGGCGAGTTCAACGATGTCATCCTTTGAAATGCTGGCCCGCTCGGAAGCCCACTCCAGGCTGAAATATTCCAGTCCGTTTATCGGGTCTTTTTTCTGCCACCATGATTTGAATGCCGCCTCGAAGTCTTCCCATCCCTTTGAGTATTTCTTGAAACTCCAGTCAATATACTTTTTGTTCGGGTTGTTCTGATTGTCGTTTTCAAGTATATAACGGAGCATTGCCGCGAAAATATCGTTATCCGTTCCGGGTCTTGGCGCTATCCACTTATCTGCCATGGATGCGGTATTTGAATAGCTCGGGTCTATCACGAAATACTTGCAGCCGTTTTCAACTCTTGCGCCGACTGTGCCTCTGTTTTCATACATAATTCTTGTGGCAACAAAAGGGTTCCAGCCACTGTAGACGATGAGTTTTGTCTTGTAGGACATGTCTTTTCCCAGACTGCCGTCAGGCTGTCTTACATAGACCGGTCTCATCAAATCAGGCTCCCATCTCTTGCCGCCGACAATGAGTTTCGGGCCATGCCTTCTCGGGGTGTCGCATATAGCGCCATGCTCAACAACATTTGATGTGCCGAAAGCAAAGAAGAGCCTCCAGTACTGGTCTCTGTCTGTGATATCGCCGGTGTCCATGATAATTGATTCCGGGCCGTGCTTCTTTTTTATCTCCGTCAGCTTTTTGCCGATATGGTCTATGGCCTCACCCCATGTAACCCGTTTGAACTTTCCTTCCCCTCTCTCACCTGTCCTTATCATCGGATATTTGAGCCTGTAAGGAGAATAAATTAACTGTTGTCCCGACGCGCCTTTAGCGCAGACAATACCGTCGTTAAAAGGCACATGCGGGTTGCCGTAAATCTTAGCGACTTTGCCGTCCTTCACCCAGAATTCAAGCCCGCACTCACTAGGGCACATACAGTCGGCGCCGTACTTGACTTCATACTTTCCCATTGCAGTCTGCATGGCCTCCGCCTCGGCAGGGCTCAGATGCCTTAATGACATGAGTCCGCTCTTTTCCAACGCTGCAACACCGGTGAGCGCTCCGGCATATTTTAAAAATACCCTTCTTGATACCTGCATATTCTTCACCTCCTACTGGTTAATTAAGCCGTCGGCCTTAGTAAAGACCTCTTTATCAGGCGCGATAAAAGTGGTTATAGGCTTTGTGCCGTATTCAGGATGCCAATCCGTTGTTTGTACCGATGCCTTGAGCTTTGAGACTGCACTGTTGGAATCGTTTAAATCGCCGAAAGTCCTGGCCCTTCCCATACAGTTGCGTACACACGCAGGCTCTTCAATACCTTCTGCAAGCCTGTGGCTGCAGTAATCACACTTGTCAACAACCCTCAAATCCTTTGCCTTTTTGCCCTTGACCTCAGGGACATCCTTTGCGAATGGTTTTGGATCGTTTGTAACGGGAATGTGCGGATGCATGAATCTTGCGCCGTAAGGACATGCGCCAACACACAATCCACAGCCGATACATAAATCCCTGTTCACCATTACAACTCCATCCTCCCTTTTGTAAGTGGCCCCTTTTACAGGACACGGCATAATACACGGCGGCTCATCACACTGATTACAGATCTTCGGGAAAAAATACCTTTTCGGTTTTGGATATTCGCCTGTATCGGCGATATCCACCCTTGACCTGAACTGCCCTATCGGCACTGCATTTTCCATCTTGCAGCTTACCTGACAGGATGTGCAGCCAACGCACTTTCTCAGGTCCACAAGTAACGCATATTTTTTGGACATAACATTCTCCTCCTTTCATAAATACATTTTCTTGTTACCCTTCTGTCCAAAGGATACAGATAGCGAACCATTTTAAATGATCATTGCATTATTTGGATTAATGTAATATTTGCCAAAACCTAACTATGACGTTAGTTTAAAAAGCAATTCTTATACCATCTTAAACTTATTGAAAATTAAGGATATTAATTTTTGGCTGGTGTTCAATGATGGTGCAGATGTGCAGGATGTGAACAGATTTTAAAAAAGACTATTCCTCCAGTTTCTTTCTAAGCGTATTCCTCGATATCCCAAGAAGCCTTGCTGCGTGAACCTGATTGCCCTTTGTAAGTTCTATAGCCCTTTTAACCATGGATTTTTCCAGCGTTCTTAATATTTCCTGAAACTTATCCTGATAGCCGTTCTTAAATGACATATCTACAATATCCTGAATCGCCTCATCTAATGAGGCATAAATCTTTTTCTGAGGATGTAAGGGCTCACAGCATTCCAATGATAAATAATCATCGTTACAGAAGATTATTGTCTTCTGAATGACATTTTCAAGCTCTCTTACATTACCCTGCCAATCATGGCCCTCGAGTTTTTTCAAGGCCTCTGCGGTTATGCCTTTTATATACTTATTGAGCTTCCTGTTGAATTTCCGGATAAAGTAGGACACAAGTTCTTTTATATCCTCCTTCTTTTCTCTTAAAGGAGGCAGATGAATCGTTACAACATTCAGCCTGTAATACAAGTCTTCCCTGAAAAGCTTTTTTTTGACCATGTCTTCAAGATTCTTGTTTGTTGCTGCTATTATCCTTACATCTGTTTTTATTGTCACGGCTCCGCCGAGTCTCTCAAAGGTCCCATCCTGTAATACTCTTAAAAACTTAGACTGAAGGCCCAGAGACATATCTCCTATCTCGTCCAGGAAAAGGGTGCCGCCGCTGCATTGTTCAAACTTTCCAAGCCGCCTGAAATCAGCTCCTGTAAAGGCTCCGCGCTCGTATCCGAAGAGCTCGGACTCAAGGAGCTGCTCCGGAATTGCGGCACAATTTATAGCCATAAAGGGCTTAGTTACTCTGTTGCTATAGTGATAAATCGCCCTTGCAACAAGCTCCTTGCCCGTCCCGCTTTCTCCGATTATTAAGACCGTTGCATCTGTATGTGCAATCTTGCCAATCTGCTTGTAAATATTGAGCATCTTCTGGCTCTTTCCTATAATCCTTTCACCCGATGCAAAATCCTCTTCTACGCTGTCAAAGGATACAACCTCCGTCATCATCGTCCTGGTCCTGATCGCGTCTTTAATCTTGCATAGAAGCTCGTCGTTATCAAAGGGCTTGGCAATGTAATCGTAGGCGCCGAGTTTCATGGCGTGAATTGCCTTTTCGGTGGTGCTGTAAGCCGTCATCATTATTACCTGAATTTGGGGATGGGATTCCTTCATCCTGCTTAATACCTCAAGACCGTCCATTTCAGGCATCCTCACATCCATTAACACAAGGTCCGGTTTTTCTTTATTTGCAAACTTCACTGCTTCTTCACTCTTTGAGGCTGTAAGGACCTCGTACCCCTCGGACTGAAGAAATCTCCGGAGGGAATAGCAGACTGCTTTTTGGTCATCAACAACGAGTATCTTGCTCATGCATTTATGGGAATATTAAGGGTAAAGGATGTTTCCTTTTCATTGCTTTCAAAGCTTATATTTCCATGATGGAGATTTATAATATTATACACAATTGAAAGTCCGAGACCCGTGCCGTCGCCTTTTGTTGTAAAGAACGGGTCGAAGATTTTGTCTTTTATCTCCTCAGGGATAGCAGCGCCTGTATTTTTAAAATTAACAATAATACGGTCATGGTCCAATTTACTGAATATCTTTAAAACACCGCCATGAGGCATGGCCTCAATTGCATTAAGGACGAGATTCAGCAGCGCCTGTTGTATTAAAGCCCTGTCGGCTTTTACAGGCGGCAGTTTGGAAAGGTTTAATGAAACATCTATGGATTGGTTTTTAATCTGAAAATGGGTGAGGTTCACTACCTGCTTTATGAGGGAGTTAACATATACCTCGGATAGATTAAAGTCATCACGCCGCGCAAATCTGAGAAACCTCGTCAGAAGGTCATCCATCTGCTCAACTGCTGAAAGCACCACTCTCATATCCTCTTTGGTTAAAGCAGGATTATCCCTGAATGTCTGAAACAGCACTTTTATAGAAGTAAGAGGATTTCTGATCTCGTGTGCAAGTCCTGCTGAAAGTCTTCCAAGTGCTGTAAGTTTCTCTGTTCTCAGCATCTGTTTATAAGAGTCTTCCATCTTTTCCCTGTATAGCTTAAGTTCATGCGAGAGATTGTTAAAGGTGTCTGAAAGCTCCCCGACTTCATCCTTTGCTTTTATTTCAATCTTCCTGCCGAATTCTCCCCTGGAAAGACTGTGAGTAAACTTCATAAGTTTGTATAAAGGTTTTGTTATAATCCTGCTTAACGAGAAAGAAAGAACCGAGCTGATTAGTGTTGCTATAATTGTGGAGGTTATAACAAGGTTTCTTAATTTGCGCAAGGTCTGCGTTATTCCCTCTTCCCTTATCCCTATATGGAGTTCCGGATTCATGTCTCCGAACACCTTAACCCCGATATCCCTTATAAACCCCCTTTCCGTATCAAGCAATTGAATGGATTGAACCTTTTTAAGGGCTATGAAATTCCATCGCAGTATATCGGGAGGATATCCGTTTCTAAAAGTATGCGCAAAGAGAAAACCGTTTTTCTCTGTTGCGAAAATATACTCTATATCTTTCTCCGTTTTCTGGACGTCATCAATTGCTTCCTGAGTTTTATAAAAATCATCGAGGAGTATAAAATTAGCAATCCTGTCGGAAAGATTTCTGGCAACGGAGAGCCCCTGTTTTGTCAGTTCCGCTCTCATGGAACTGATTACAGTGTCTCTGATAGCAAGACCGATTAATATCCCGAGTCCTGCGACGATAGATACATTGAGGAGGGCTATTTTTAACCAGAGCTTCATTTAATGCAACCTGTATTTTTTAACTAATTGCTCTATTTCTTTTAAGGATTCTTCCCTGTATTCCGCAAAGCCGTCAGGCATTTCTGTTTTATCCCAGTCCACAAGAATGCCGGCATGTTTATCCTTTGGATCAAAAGACAGGAGCGCTGATTTCACGGCTTTTACGATAATAGGGTCGACATTTTTATTAAAACATATCAGACTGCTTGGATAAGGTTTTGATGCTGCAAGTATCCTGATCTTTCCTTCAGCAACAAATCTTTTTGCCAGGGCATCCTGCATGCTGCCTGCATCGTATTCTCCATTTAACACCACCCTTGCAGTGTTTGCATGTGAGCCTGTGAATACATAGCCTTTTAAATCCATGAGGGTTATCCCGGCGGTCTCGAGCATCTTTCTCGGTATAATATGCCCCTGAGTTGAAAATCTGTCTCCGAAGGCAAAGGTTCTGCCTTTTAAATCCCTGATATTGTTTAGGGGACTGTTTATCCTTGTGAATATAACCGCGCGGTATTCGGGTTTTCCGTCAGAATTAAGACCCATAACAAGGCAACCGGCGCCATAACGTTTTATTGCTAAAACAGAGTTAACAGGACCGAGGGCTGCAAAGTGGGTGATTCCATTGCCGAGATTCTCAATGGTATTTTCATATCTTTCGGTAAACCGTATGGAAAATTTGTTGCCGGTTTTACTTTCAAGATAACGCATAAAGGGGAGGTAAATCTTTACATCCTCCTTAGGTTCAAGCCTCAGGTCAAATCCAAATCTAAGCACCCCTGGCTCAAGTTGCGGCGCCGTGATGCCGGTATTTGAAGACCTCCTGTCAAGGCTTACCTTTTTAGGAATCTCTTCCTGCGAGCATCCCGACAATGTCAGGGAAAAGAAAGAAAACAGGAGCAAATAAAACCTGATACATGGTTTCAGATAAGTCGGCGCATACATTATAAAAATATTATAGAGGTTGTTACTATACAGGTCAAATAACCCCATTAACTATCTTCCAGGTAGTAATATTTCAACCTGCTTATTTATAATACATTTCTGAAGAAGTTCTAATTATTGATAACTGTAATTTAATGGTAACCCTTCAGTTACGGGGGTTATTACCCCCCCTTTGTAAAAGGGGGGCAAGGGGGGATTTTGAAAACAGATAATTTATTTGTAAAATCTCCCCTAACCCCTCTTTACCAAAGAGTGGTATTTTCGGGTTAATGACTTTTGGCTGGTTTAAACAGACTTGAATTAGAAAGGTGTTCCTTATGTACATAAACAAAAAAGCAGTCGAATTAATATTTCAGCATGCCGTAAAAGAATATCCCTATGAATGCTGCGGTATTATAACTGGAGACGAGACAGATCAGACTGTTCATTGTTGTGAAAATATTCAAAATAAACTGCATGAAGAAGACCCGGAAAGATATCCCAGAGACGCCTGTACAGCATATTTTATCGACAGGAAAGAATTTGAGAAAATCATTTCTACGGCGAAAGCACAGGCCAGAGACATAATTGCCTTCTATCATTCCCACCCCGAGCACGAATCATTTTTTTCAGAAGAAGATGTTGCCGCGCAAACCGTTTTTGGAGAGCCCGAATTCCCTGACGCACCGCACATAGTAATTTCCGTAATGAACAGGAGGGTCCACAACATGAAATGTTTTAAATGGGACAGGGACAGGCAGGAATTTCTAAAAACCGTGATAGAATATAAGTAACAAGAGTTCAATGAATAATTAATAATGAACAATGAGTAATTAATGTAAATATATTTCCTTAATTGATCATTACTCATTCATCATTGTTAATTTCTCTCAGGAGGGAGAAGATATGAAGATACTTTTTGCAACAGACGGCTCTGAACACTCGGAGGGAGCGGCGAAATTTTTAACCGGTTTCAAGTTAACCCCAAATGATGAGATCTTCATTTTACATGCTGTAAGCTGGGTACCGCTTATAAGCGAATGGGAATCTCTCTACACTGATTTCAGGGGAATAATGAATGAAGTTGCACCCAGGATCCTTGAATCGACAGCGAACATTTTAAAGTCTGTGAATGCCAAGGTTAACAGTTCATTTGTTGAAGATTTCCCGGATAAAGCGATTGTTAACGCTGTGATTCAGTCGGACCTGGACCTGATAGTGATGGGGGCCAGGGGCTTGAAAGGCATTGGTTCGTATATTGTCGGAAGTGTTACAAGATTAGTTGCAATCAATTCTCCCAAGCCTGTTCTCATCGTCAAACCTGCTCAATGGAAAAAATCCGGGAAATTAAAAATCCTTTTTGCCACGGATGGATCCGCTCACTCAGAAGCTTTGGGTGAAGTTCTATCTTCGATCCCTTTTCCTGACGATACGGAAATGACAGTCCTGAATGTGGTATTCCCGGTTTTTACAGATATACCGGAAAGGTTTGCACTCGAGATAAATGACAGGATCAAGAAAATGGTAGCAGGCACCCGGGAGGCAGAGTTCAGGGACTCAGCGAAAATAACAGATAAGGCATATCAATGTTTAAGAAAAAGATTCCAGGCAATTGAGGTAATTTCCAGATTCGGAGATCCTTCTGAGGAGATACTGAAGGCGGCAGAAACTGAAAAGGCTGATATTATTGCAGTCGGCAGCAGCGGAATGAGAGGCGTCAGGGGTATGCTTGGCAGTGTATCAAGATATGTAATGAATCATACGGGATGTTCAGTTCTGATCGGGAAAAAATAACGCGATATCCAGTTCCATTATAATTGCATCATCTTCCGGCTCCTTATAGTATTTAGTTCTTTTGCCGGTTACGTTAAATCCAAATTTTTCGTAAAACCTTACAGCCGCAGTGTTTGATTGCCTGACCTCAAGGGTGAGCTTTGTGTTTGGTTGTAAACGTTTTAATTCCCCGATCGCATTTCCAAAAAGCATTTTCCCGATCCCTCTGCGCCGAAATTCCGGCAATACCGCAATATTCATCAGATGCGTCATATCCAGCATTGTGCGTATGCAGACATAACCTATGATCTGCGAGTTGAAAACAGCAACCTTAAGGATCGCATCGCTATTCTCGATCTCATGTTTGAATGAATTAAAAGACCATGGGGTTGTATAACACAGATTTTCTATGGCACATACCTGATGGAGGTCGGCAGGCAGCATTTTCCTGACCGTTATCCCTTCCAAAGTACTTCTGCCTCGCATCTGCGGATGTATAAAGGGACCAGACTCACAGGGTCTGCAACAATTCCCTGTTTTAATTTCTCCAATGCTATTTCTCCCACAGTGGAAGCTGCTGGAGACATTCTGGATGCCGGAGCGAAAACTGCTTTATCCTGAAGGGTGTCGGAGATAAGCTTCCCGTAACTTTTTACCCCATCTCCCATAAAAACCGCAGGCTCGCTGAGTTTTTTAAGCAAATCTGCCGGGCTGATTGCAGTTTCTGACATGATTTTATTACAGACACCGCCATTCCATTTATAAAAAGCCGCATAAACCTGATTCTTTCTTGCATCAAGGATCGGGCATATAATGTACGAGCAGAAAGGAAGCGTTCTGGCAAAGGCATCGAGGGTCGGTACCGGGACAACGGGTTTACCGGTAGCATAGGAGAAGCCTTTAGCAGTACTGAGTCCGATCCTCAGACCTGTAAAAGAACCGGGGCCGATCGATACCGCATATGCGTCAATATCATTAATTTGAATTCCGGAGGCTTTTAGCAGCCATTCAATGGAAGGCATTAGTCTTTCCGCATGTACGACTTTGACATCCATACGGACTTCCCCTATAAGCCCGTCACTATCATCAACTATTGCTATGCTTCCCGCTACAGTTGCTGTTTCGATCGCAAGGATTTTCATGGTGAATTCATTTTTGTAGGGGCGGGTTTAAAACCCGCCCCTACTTATTTAATATGCTTTTTAAAATTGTAATGGTGTTATCCCTGAAAGCATCAAGGGTCTGGCCGGTATCTACCTTAAGATTTCCTGCTATAATCAAAGCGGGGGTCCCTTCCACTGAATATGCCTTCATCATTACCAATGCTGCATTTGTTTCTTTTTCTTTGTCCCCTGCCCTCAGTCTGCGGCTGAAATCAAAACCGAGCTCTAACTTTGCACCTAAACTCTCCAGAAAGTTAATATCGCTAATCTCTCTTTTTTCGATAAATAATGCTTCAAAGAGCGCGTTTTTCATTTGTTCGCCCTTTCCCATTTCCTCTGCCAGAAAGTAAGCCTCTCCCGGTTTTGAAGATCCTTTGCCCCAATAAACAGGAACGTTTCTCCATTTAATTTTTTTGGGGAAGTTACCTTTAATAGCGGGAATCATTTTTTCAAATTCATAACAATGGCTGCAATAAAAACTGAAAAATTCGATCACCTCCACATTTTTGCCATCAAAGATGAACTTAAACTCCGGCAATTGAGTGTATGTCCCTTTGACAGAAGATAGTTCCTCTGCATTGGCAGAAAAAGACAGTAAAACCGACGATAACAGGATCATGGAAAATATTCTTGAAATCATTTTATCCCTCCCGATGTTTACCAATGTTTGATCTTCTCAAGATAATCTTTATAGCTGAAATCAGGGCTCTTGTCTTTTGTATGACACCTCTTACAAACAGACTCTGTAACAGGAGTCATGGGTTTATAAAAGTCCATTAGATGGTCTTTACCCGTTCCGTGGCAGACTTCGCATTGGACATTTGCGAGATCCGGTGTAGTGGCAACACTGTAAAACCCTCCATCTTCCCCAAAACCGACTGTATGACAAATTAAACATTCCGGATCTGATGACTTGCCTGTCTTCTCGAGGCTCAATAAGGCTTTAGCATGTCCGGTCTTTTCCCATGTGTCGATAAAGGACTGATGACACTTGGCACATTTAGCAACACCAAGATATGTGGTTTCTTTTAGGGGTCGTTCAGTTTCCTTCAGCAATCCGGCAACCTGGGAGTCATAATCATTAAGTACTTGTCGAACCTTCTGATCTTCTTTTATATCGTTTCCAAGAAGCTGCCATCTGTGTCTGAAACCGGTTATCTTTCCTTTATTGTCAATAGTGAGTGTCAGTATGCCAAGTTTTTCCCCTTTTGGATAGCCTGTAACGATAATTGTATTTTTCAGGCTGAAGGGTTCATCAAGGATTTCTCCGGAAGAATTAATAATAACATCCCAACCTTGCATTTCCTTACACTCAGAGAGGGGGAGGTCTGTCAGCAGGATATTCAATTGATTTTTCTCATGATCACCCGGGTAGGCGCTTATATGCACATCGAATTTATTTCTGTTTTTCGTAATGGACAGCTTAGAATGATGTCTATTTGAAACATAAGGGATTTTATATTTTTCTACTAGAGCAGATACAAGATTGTCAGAGAATGAAGCTTCTTTTTTTTGCAAAGATACTGAATCGTATTTCATGATGGAGAACGCCTTCAGCAGGGCATCTGTCTTTAATCTGCCCTGAGGATTGTCATCAGCAGAAAAATTTCCGGCATCTATGAGCAAGTAAGGCGAAAGAGTATTTCTTTTTTCAGAAATATATCCCGAAAGCCTTGCCAGGCCTCCAAAATCTGTCTTTGGAGAACATCCGCACGGTTCAAGTTCTCCATCCAGATTCCCGGTGTACAAAAGGTTCAGGGTTCGTCCCGTCCCGTCATATCCCGATGAAGTTAATGGGAACAATATGGTCCACAGCAATATATTAAGCATTATATGTTTTTTCATATCAATCAAAGCCCGGATGCTATCTGAGATATTCCCATTAATTCTAAATCAAAACAGTATACTTTTCCACCTTTTGACAATAAGGCGTTTGTCTGGTTAAAGTTAGGAAAGAAGCAAAAAAGGATTAAGGGATAAGGGTTATGAATTTATTGTAGGGGAGAGTCGATGACTCGTCCTTATCAGGATTATAAAATGAAGCAGATTAAACTGGAACTTAAGCAAAACCTGCACGATCGCGAAAAAAGCTGCTCCTGCTGTGCCGTTGACCTCTTTGAGGAAAAACCACCCCTCTGGAAACGTCAAATATTAATACGTTCTGTAATATCCGGGGTGCTCCTTGTTATCGGGCTGATAGCAGAATCACTTACACCGTACAAGATCATTGCGCAATTAATGTTTATCTTTACTGCTGCGGTTTCAGGAAAAGATATTTTCACGAAGGCCTTCAGATCTGTACTCAAGCTGCGCCTGGATATGAACTGCCTGATGAGCATTGCGGCTTTCGGGGCCTTTTTCATCGGTCATGGCGAGGAGGGCGCGGCGGTAATTTTTCTTTTCTTTGTTGCGGAAGCTCTGGAGGAATATACCGGTGACAATGCAAAAAGATCAATGAGCCGATTACTGAAATTAGCCCCTGACACAGCGAGGGTTAGAGGCATTGACAAGGAGATCGAATGTCATGTACATGAAATATCCATAGGAGAGATCATTGTCATACGTCCCGGTGAAAAGATCCCGCTTGACGGAAAAGTTGTAACAGGACATTCATCAGTAAATGAATCCGCCATTACGGGGGAATCAGCGCCTGTGGAAAAAACAGAGGGTGACGAAGTGTTTGCAGGAACTATGAATGAGGATGGCTATCTTGAAGTAGAAGTTGAGAGAAGATCGGAAGATACCATGCTTTCAAGGATCATAAAGCTTGTTGAGGAGGCTGAGAGGAAGAAATCAAAAACAGAAAGGTTTCTTGATAAATTTGCCGGAGTTTATACTCCAACGGTTATTGGTTTGGCCTTTGTAATTTTTGTTTTTCCGACCTTTATGCTGGGCTATCCATGGGATGTATGGTTTTACAGGGCGCTGGTGCTTCTGGTTGTATCCTGTCCCTGTGCTCTTGCTATATCTACGCCTGTTGCCATGGTCTCTGCAATAACAAGCGCTGCAAGACACGGGGTACTAATAAAAGGGGCCACTTTTCTCGAAGAACTGAGCAGGGTTAGGGCTTGTGCATTTGATAAGACCGGCACTTTAACCAGAGGCAGACTTGAGGTAACAGACATTATTGGTTTTAACAGCCATTCTTCACAGGAGGTCCTCTCAATTGCTGCATTGCTGGAAGCCCGTTCAGGGCATCCCATTGCAAAAGCTATTCTCAGGAAGGCAATTTCTGAAAAAATACCGCTAAAGGAGGTAAACAGGTTTAAGGCCATAAAAGGAATGGGCCTTGAGGCTGTGATCAATGGTAAGACATATTATGCCGGCGCCAAGAATCTTCTTGACAGTCTGGCTATAAAACATCCTGAGGAATTATTGCATTTTGAGGAGGAAGGTAAGACCTCAATTTTTATTTCGGATGAAAATGACGCAATAGGAGTTATCGCATTAGGCGATGCAATAAGAGAGAATGCCCCGGCAATAATATCGCATCTCAGGAAATTGCATATCAGGACAGAGATGCTTACGGGAGATAATAAAAAAGTTGCGGCCTTGCTTGCAGGGAAAACAGGGGTTGATGAATATCATGCAGAATTACTGCCTGAAGATAAAGTGAAGGTAGTTGAGGACCTTGCTCTAAGGTTCGGCTCTGTTGCCATGGTAGGCGATGGAGTAAACGATGCACCTGCCCTTGCTGTAGCAAACGTCGGAATAGCAATGGGTACTATAGGCTCTGACGTTGCGATCGAGACTGCAGATATAGCATTAATGCATGATGATTTATCCAAAATAGATTATGTCATATCACTTAGCAGGAAGACCATGCAGGTTGTGAAACAGAATGTTATCGCTTCAATTGTGATAAAAGGGAGCCTTACCGTTCTTGCATCATTGGGACTAATTAATTTATGGGTCGCTGTAGGCGTCGGAGATATGGGATTAAGTTTGGCTGTTATTTTAAATGCTATGAGGTTGACAAGGGTAAAGGCATAAAAAGCAGCACGCTTTTCCGGGTCTGCGACATAAAAGTTGGATATTTGCAAAAACGATTAAATTGCCTTATAATCTGTTAGCTGTTAAGCTATCAGATAGGAGGCGATTATGGA
>JAGVGM010000042.1 GCA_020057065.1 Thermodesulfovibrionia bacterium | reverse complement strand
GGTGCTTGATGGCCTGTTCCAGCGTATGCCTTAAAACGACATCGCCATAGCTTCCGCGTTTTTCAGGTTCGCCATAAGGTGCCGCAGATTCAGCCACCATAAAAGCCTGAGCGGCTTCAACATCGGGTGCAATGGATGGCCCCGGAATATAGGAAAAGCCGAGGTCTTTGAGTTCGTCAAGTGAGAAGATCTCGATTTCGGATTCGGTGAAATTATTCATTTACATGAAATTCCTATAGTCATAAGTTTTTCCTTCAAAACGGCTAAGTAGCCAGCCAATTCGGGCTATCTCATTAGATGTTTGTATGGTAGCAGGTAGCTTTGAATACATGTTAAAGCTGTTCCAGTTCATTTTGGTCAATCCTAATATTTCCGTGGCAATAGTGCTGATATTGCTTGCCCCGTGGTGTTTCCTGATCTTTAATGGTTCCGGCAAATTTTTCCCGCCCAAGTAATAGTTTCTATTACCCGCTTTTACTGATGGAACTATACCGTGCGTCCACAGAAGGGCGGATGCTGTGTCCAAAAGAAAACAAGTGCCCCGTGATAAAGGGAAGAGATGAGGCTGAAACTGGCCGTCTTTTAACAGCAATGAAATAAATCTTGCATCTTCCTCGTAATTTATTTCGATCAAATCTATCTGTTCTATGCCGGACTTCTTCAGGCTATCAACGATGCCGTTGATTTCATCTTTCTTAAAGTGGGTTCTTTTATGCACCACAACCCGTGCAGGCAAATCCCCCATCGCATTAAAGAATAACTCTCTGATGAAAACGCCGAATTTATAAGCATCCTGATAGGATAGGAATGGGTTGTCTTGCCGGTCAATATAACAATCTTCAACTCTTGATAGCTTGTACTTTAACCCCTGCCCGCTCGCATTATAAATGTGGCTACAACCCAATACCACCTTTTCTCTTTCTCTCTTATGATTCACGCTATAGCCTATCCCAACAAATGCTGTTTTGGAGTCTAAACCTGTCAGTATCCATGGCGTTCTTAAAGCTTTTACATAAAAAGCTAACGATAACCACCAGTTAATCTGACAGGCAAGCGCGTCACTCAACGTGTCTTCCCGAATGAACTGTGTGGCAATACCACGCTGAGCGGCATACGCTTTGATGTGGTCGTGCAGATCATATCGCTCCTGCATATCATCAATTTTAGTAAAGGGATTCCATGAAGTGGGGATAAAAATTATAAGTACCAGCTTTTTGCTGACTGCCTCCAGTCGATCAATTCGGGTTTTGATGGTGGCTAATAATTCCAGTGCCGTTTGCTTTAAGTCCTCTGTATTCACTCGTAATGTGCAATCTTGCCATCGCTCGCTTTTGGCGTGTGGAATATTCAGTGGTATGCCATACGCCGATAAAAAGCCTGGATAGTCAAGCAAATAGTCAGGGTTGTATACTCCTGCACTTTCTTGTTGGTTCAGGCGGTTCAGAAACCGGAAGAACTTATCACTGTAAGATAAATGGCATATAACGCCAAGATTAATTTCGCTGTCAAACACGCTTCCATTCATAGGAAAATCATATGGCCGATTATTTACCAACCCCCGCATTGGATGAAAGTCTTTCGTTATCTTTTCGGTGTCTTTATGAATAAATTCTAACTGTGGTTCCAAGTATTGTATTCCGCTATGAACAAGAGTTTTTTGATTGAAGCTGTTTGGCAAGTATTTCAGCCCATAATCTGTCTTTGCTTTCATTAAATTAACATGCATCGTATCGGTGCTGATGGAAAACTTAAAACCACTGGCTGATTGGTAGGGGTAATCAAATTGCAATCTGTTACCGCTCGGGAAAAGTATTTTTTTCCATTTGTCCAAAAAAGCGTCAAAGTTTAGGTTCGGCTGTCGTTTTAATAGATCATCATAGTATTTGCGGGCTATTTCACGTCTTGTATCTTTGGATACCTGTTCGGAATTAGTAAGCGCAAAAGCGGGGTTCAGACTGATGTAAACATATTTATGGTCGAAGAATAATAAAATTCTGGCGGCTTCGAAGATTTCAAATGTATCACTACCTGCACTGACACTCTTTTTGTCTGTAGCTCGCCATATCTTTTTAAACCCATCATTAATAAGGCTGTGCGCCTGGCAAATACCGTTTATAATAGCTTTAAGATATATTTTTTTGAAAACGCTGCCGTTTTTAAGCTCTTCTGTAGTTAATGGCGTTCGGCTTATCTCGCTTTTTATCCTGCCGCCAAAGACATTGTGAATATCTGAAAGCGTACCGAGGGCATAAACCATTCCCTTGAGTGGGGCTGCTACAACGGTAGAATTTTTTGTTAACTCTTTGATGACTTGCCAAGGCTTTTCATCTGCACCAAACTTAATTTCAAACTGAAATACCTCTTTTGGATAGTAGGCAACAAGGAACAGATTACTGCGTATAACGGTATTAGTATGTTTAACATCCATTGTAAAAGGAGTCTTTACTAAAGTATCAACTTGCATGACCTTAAGTGTTTGTTCAGCTTTAGCTTTAAATACCTCTTGGTTTTCGAAGCAACTCTTCGTTAAATGAATAAGCGTGTTGTCAAAACCTTCTGCTGGTACAAAATAGGCAGCCCTTCCTGCTTTGCGGGCTTCAAGTAGCAATTCCTCAACTTCCGGCTTTATTTCGTCCCCATAGCCGCACCAAAACAGCATTCCTGAACCTTTTTTTGCATATGATAGCTTTAAAGCGTTCATTAGGGAACGGTCTCGTCCACTGTACCCCAAAACAATTAAATGCTTGTCGTAAAGGTGATGGGTCAGGGCATCTACAAATGTTTTGTTCTGAGCGTCCAACTCCGTGTTTGTGTTTTTTAATGGGCCAAATTTAAAATCACCATGCAGGGACACACAGAGCAATTCGTTCTGGTTGGCTGGCCGGTGAATGCGGTCAGATGTGTCCAGAGTGATTTCAATGGGCGTGCTCCCCATTTGGTAAGCTGCTTTAACCACAAGCCCATCAAAATTAGTGGTGAAAACTGAGTGAACCGTCCCACATTGAGCCAACAAGCACAACAACTTGTATCCAATATACGGTTCTTTATCACGACAGATATTTTCAAAATACTTCTTTCTAACTTCATCAATGGGATAAGCTATCATGGCGTATTTCGAATATTCATCCGGGTCGTGCAGGGGCGGGTAACAGCCTTCGTTGTCAAGCCATTTTTGAATGCTGCCTCTCACTGCTTCGGCTTTATACTCCTTGTATTGATTTGCCAGATTGGGATTTTTGGAAACAAAAATGTCCTTCTTCCATTCCCAGATGCAATCTTCAGCGGGTTTGATCCCAGAAGTAATGGAAGCCCCCGCTCCGAGCAGAAATACATGTTTATTATCAATATTCTGCTTTACCGAGCGGAGAAAGGCATCATATGGTAATAGAAGGTCACTCATTACTCATCCTCACTTCGCCAGACATCAGCTTCGGCAACAGCTTATCCCGCATTTTGGAAAGCGTGCGGATTTGGATTGAATTCATAAAAATTTTATCATCCAATGGTTTAGCCATAGTATCAAATTGTTGAACTATTTTTATGTCTGGAATAATCGTGTCG
>JAGVGM010000043.1 GCA_020057065.1 Thermodesulfovibrionia bacterium | reverse complement strand
GAATGCGGCGCTGAGCGGCTGTGCCTGCCCTCCGCTTCGCTTCGGGAGAACCAGGCACAGGAACGGATGCCCTTCGGGCACCGCTCAGCGCCGCATTAGTGCGGAAGCGTAATTATGGACGAAGTTCTTAAATTCATAGGGCAGTTAGTTGCTTACGGCGGTGGTAGCGTAGCAATCGCATATCTTGCTTTTCAGTTTCTTGGGAAAAGTTGGATTGAAGCCAAATTTGCGGAAAGGCTTGAACAGTTGAGGCACGACCAAGCCTTGGAATTGCAACGGCTTCGTGTGGAAATAGACTCAATGCTCAGCGGCGCATTGAAAATTCAAGAAAAGGAATTCCAAACCTTGCCTGAGGTTTGGACTCTACTTGATAGGGCATTCGGCCAGTTATCCAGCCTGGTTTCTCCATTTCAAGAGTATCCAGATTTGGATCGCTACACTGACCCAGAGGTTGAGGAATTCCTAGCAGGAACCAAACTTAGCAATTCGCAGCGAGATCAGATCAGGCATACTCGGCAGAGGACTAAAACCTTTCAAGAGCTGATATTTTACTACCGGTTAAATGACGTGCAGACGGCCATTTCTGAGTTTCATAATTATGTGGCTAGAAATAGCATGTTCTTGCCCCCAGAGATAAAAGCAAATCTTGAAGAAACATCAAACAAGCTTTGGGATGCCATGACTAGTAAGAAAATCGGTCATGAAGCCAAAGACTGGAAGATTCAGGATGAAGGTTGGAAAAAAATTAAGGAAGAGGTTGAACCAATGAAGAAGAAAATCGAAGAGCAAATCTACTTGCGTCTCCAAGACCATGGAAATCGTAGGCACTAACAAGGCGCCCAAGAGCGACAAAGTGAAGCCGTCATGCCTTTTGCAAAAAGCGCAAAAGCCACGTCAGCTTCACTTTGCGCCTTGGCAGCGGCGTTATGCGTCAATAAATATAAATATGAAAATAAACAGGGCGGGGGTTTATACATGAAGAAATGCCCTTACTGCGCCGAAGAGATTCAAGACACAGCAATAAAGTGCAGATTTTGCGGTGAATGGCTAGATAACAAGGTAGTTTCTGAAAAAGATGACGAAAAATGGGCCGGCGAATCATGTCCAGATGGCATTTGTATTGGTAATATTACCTCGTCCGGCCGCTGCTCGGTTTGCGGTCTCACTGTCGCTGAGGCCAAGAGGTCTGAGGAACTGCGCGAAAAGGACCAACGAATAGGAGAACACATCTCAGCCGAACGCATTATTGCTGAAATGAAGCGTAATTCAGCCCGTTGGGGGAAACATAACACCGTAATTACCTGCCCTCAGTGCCAGAAGCGAGGTTATATCTTGACTAAGCAGGCAAAACGAAAGAAGGGAATTAGTGGGGGTAAAGCCACCGGAGCGTTATTGACCTTCGGTACCTCCCTGCTTTTCACAGGACTTTCTCGTAAGGAAGCATCACACAAGCCCATTGCACGTATTGTGATTCAACCTGGGATTTTTGATAGACGGTATGAGATGGGAAAATGAGCAGTCGAAGGGGACGGACGATAAAAGCGAATCGAACAGAAGCCCTTCGGGCGCTCCTCATCCGCACCGTTGGGCACTATGAAAATTATGAATATTGTGAGATAATGAAATCATTTCGGTTGATATAGGAGGGATTGGGAGATGAAACTTACAGCAATCATCGAACGGGAAGGCACTGGCTATGTCTCATTGTGTCCTGAATTAGATATTGCAAGTCAAGGTGATACCATTGAGGGCGCAAGGGATAATCTTCAAGAGGCACTGG
Source organism: Thermodesulfovibrionia bacterium (assembly GCA_020057065.1). Lineage (GTDB taxonomy): Bacteria > Nitrospirota > Thermodesulfovibrionia > UBA6902 > UBA6902 > SURF-23. The sequence goes on along the minus strand of JAGVGM010000043.1, from coordinate 1,027 downwards.
AGTTATTCTTTGAAACGGCATCTCCTGAAGAAATACAGCACCGACGTCACGGAGAAGTATTTGTTACGCAAGTTGAGGTTGCCGTTGGGTAAACTGCTTATCCTCTCAGGCAAGGAAGTATGCGCCATTTTATCCCGACATGGCTTCACGGAAATTCGACAGCGGGGCAGCCATATCGTTATGCAACGGCGGTTGCCTAATCGCACCATAACGGTTCCCGTTCCAAACCATACCGAAATTCGCATTGGAACTCTACAGTCCATTATCCGGCAGTCTGAACTGCCTCGTAGTGAATTTGAAGTGTAATATTTTTTGCCCAACAAGGCAATCCAGCCGACTCGTTACACTCGCGGCTGATTTTTACGTTAGATGTAAATTAAGATAAAACAGGAGATAAAAACCATGAAACAAATAACAGCAACAGATGCCCTTGCATTATCAATACCTGAAAGAATTCAACTTGTAGAGGACATCTGGGATACTATAGCAAAGGAACCGGAAGAAATAGAATTAACATCGGAAGAAAAAAGGATAATAGATGAACGGTTAGAGGCTTACCATAGAAATCCTTATTTAGGCTCTCCGTGGGAGGATGTCTATAAACGAATTGTGAGTAAGCAATGAAATATAGTGTTACTGTCAGACCCGAAGCTGAAGATGACTTAAAGGAAGCCTTTTCTTGGTATGAGGATAAGAGAGTGGGATTGGGACACGACTTCCTCCTGCAAGTTAATGCAGGACTTAACTTCATTATGAGAAATCCAGAAATTCATCCGATAGAATACAAAAAGGCAAGAAAGCACATCATCAAAAGGTTTCCATACAAAATCATCTATTTTATTGAAGAAGAAAAGATAATAGTTCTTGCGGTACTTCACGGTAAGAGAAGACCGGATTTATTGAAAAAGAGAATAGACAACATCTAACCTCTATATGGCCTTCGGATGTCAAGAGAAAAACCTCTCCTCTAGATCGGAAAGAGAGAAATAAAACAGAGATGATCCGTCTCAAAAGTTAATGAAGCCTT
>JAGVGM010000358.1 GCA_020057065.1 Thermodesulfovibrionia bacterium | reverse complement strand
ATCACCTATCACCTATCACCTATTACCTATTTACTATTACCTATTTACTATTACGCTTCATCACTTCTTCATAATCTTAAGTATGATAAATAATAAATCACGAGGTTATGTTTGTAAACCCCGTTAGAAAATGTGATTTTGAATTATCCGTAATATTGAATTTAAAATCGTTGACTCTGACAACTTTCTCGAATATACTCTAACATGTAAACAATAAAGATTTACTACTGTTACCGCCCAGTAAAGAGGAGAAAAAATGTATTTTAAAAAATATCCATTACTTTTCATCATGTCATTTGTACTATCAACCGTTCTCTGTATTCATTCAGCCGGATATGCCCAGCAATCAAAGATTTCCAAAGAATCTGTTGATTTTCTCACAAGGACCGGTCAGGCCATGGCTGAGATCGCTGAATCTGTAAAACCGGCAATAGTCAATGTCTCAACAACAAAAACAGAGAAAATATCAGGAACGCAAATGGACCCGATGTTCGAGGACCCGTTCTTCAGGAAATTCTTCGGCGACAGGTTCAGACGCCCTGAAACTCCCCGTGAACGCAAATCAATGAGTCTCGGGTCAGGAGTGATCGTCTCTTCTGACGGTTACATATTAACAAACACTCATGTGGTCAAGGACGCAGATAAGATAAAGGTCACTCTTTCCGACAAAAGAGAATTCACTGGCAAGGTGATCGGCAACGATCCGAAGACCGAAATATCCGTTATCAGAATAGATGCCAAGGATCTTCCCACAATCCCTGTCGGAGATTCCGATAAACTGAAAGTTGGTGAAGTGGTCCTGGCGATCGGGAACCCCTTTGGTTTAAATCAGACTATAACAATGGGGATCGTTAGCGCTGTGGGAAGGGCCAATGTAGGCATTGCGGAATATGAAGATTTTATTCAAACAGACGCTGCCATTAATCCCGGAAATTCAGGAGGCGCACTGGTCAATGCAAAAGGGGAACTTGTGGGTATAAATACCGCCATCTTCAGCACGACCGGCGGATATCAGGGGATAGGATTTTCAATCCCGAGCAATATGGCAAAGATCGTCATGAGCAGTCTTATAGACAAGGGGAAGGTCATCAGGGGCTGGTTCGGTGTATCCATCCAGCCAATAACCCCTGAGCTGGCCCAGCAATTTCAGTTAGAGAAAGATTATGGAACTCTCGTGGCTGATGTTGTGGAAGGCAGCCCGGCTGAAAAAGCCGGCATTAAGCGTGGAGACGTCATAGTTGAATTTGACGGAAAAGAAATAAATGAACCTTTTCAGTTAAGAAATATGGTAGCAGGCATACATCCGGGCGATACAAGGGAAATAAAAATAATACGGGAAGGCGAAGCCAGGACCTTAAAGGTTACAATAGGCGAACTCCCCGTTGAGACTGAGAGGATCCCTACAGATTATGAAAATGCACTGAAAGGAGTAGAAGTTCAGAATTTAACACCTGAAATTTACAAACAATTAAATCTCCCTGCAAAAATGCGCGGTGTCGTTGTAACGGATATTGAAAGCAACAGTCCCGCTGAAGCAGCCCTGATGCCGGGGGACATTATTATCGAAATTGACAGAAAAGCTATTACAAACACCGACGACTACAAGAATATCGCGTCACAGATAAAAACGGATAAAATTTTAACCGTGCTGGTATATCGTAAAGGGTCCACTCTGTTTGTGACAATCGGGGGGGAATAATAATTTCGTAAGGGCGGGTTTGAAACCCGCCCCTACAGTTTTAATGTATTCATTACTTCCAGCAACGGTATATTATATTTCTCAGCTATTTTCCTGCAGTCCTCATATTCAACAGACGTCTTTTTTCTCTTATTTTCCAGCTGGGAAATTTTGATATTAACATTTCCGTATTTTGTATTAACTGATCTCATTTCACGTTGAAGTATTTTTCTTTCAGCCTGATAGAACCTGACTCCGATGCTTGTTGTCTCTGACAAAATAATTTCAATCAATCTGTCCCTATCACTCTCATTGCACAGTACAGTGAGTTTGATACCAGGCCTGCTCTTTTTCATGATGATCTGAGTTAGAAAAGCATCAAGTGCACCGGCTTTAAAAAGTTTTTTCATAACGTACCCATAAACTTGCGGATTCATGTCATCAATATTCGTTTCAATTATTGTAACTCTTTCTTCTGATCGCTGACCGCTGACCACTGACCGCTCCCCAATCATCATCGTCAGCACATTGGGCTGTCCTTTAAAATCTTTATTGCCGGCGCCGGAGCCTGTCTTCAGGATTTTCATTGCAGGTATACTGCCGAACCCTTTTGCAAGCGACGAAATAAGCACAGCTCCTGTCGGGGTAGTGAGTTCAAACATGATATCGGATGAATAGACCGGAAGCCCTTTAAGCAGACAGGCCGTTGCCGGAGCAGGCACCGGAAGAAGCCCGTGCTCTGTTTTGACAGCGCCGCTTCCGACATTTAAGGAAGAGGAATACAATGTATCGATTTTAAGTATGTCAAGACCTATTAATGTTCCGAATATATCAACAATGCAATCAACCGCCCCGAGTTCATGGAGATGGACGTTCTGCATTTTTTCTCCATGTGCCTTTGCCTCAGCCTCAAAAAGCCTTTTGAAAATATGCAGCCCTTTTTGCTTAATTTCGTCAGAAAGTTTTGAGCTTCTGATTATTTTTTTTATGTCGTTCCATTTCTTAGCTGACCGCTGACCGCTGACCGCTGACCGCTGTAGTACAACATCCACCTTTGTTGCCGCTATCCCGGCCCTCTTCACCTTCGAGGCCTTTAATTCATAACTACGAACAGGCAGGCAAGACAGCCTCCTTTTCAATTCTTCAAGAGGCACGCCCGCATCAACCAGGGCCCCAAGAAACATGTCACCGCTTATGCCTGAGAAACAATTTAAATATGCGATCATAACTTTTAGCTGAAAGCTGACAGCTGTTAGCTGTTAGCTGTATTGATCTTATGCGCCAGTACCCCGGCGCCGAAGCCGTTATCGATATTCATCACAGCAATGCCCGGCACACAGGAGTTAAGCATCGCAAAAAGAGCGGTGATGCCTCCAAAGCTTGTGCCGTATCCGACAGATGTGGGAACCGCTATCACAGGCTTATCCGTCATTCCGCCCACAACAGAAGGGAGTGCGCCCTCCATCCCGGCCACTACAATAATCACGCGGGCCTCTTTCATAAGGTCCTTATTGCCCATCAGTCTGTGAAGACCTGCAACGCCGACATCGTATACAGTATTTACCCTGCTGCCGAGAAAAGAAGATGTAACCGCAGCCTCATCCGCAACAGGTATATCTGATGTGCCGGCAGTCAGAACGAGTATATTCCCTTTTTTCTTTTTTTCTTCACCAATCGAGATCATGCCTGAATCAGGATGAAATAAAGCATTTTTGATCTTCAACATGCTGTATATCCTCTCTGTCGCTCTGGAAACAAGAAAACTACTGCTTTTTTTATACATCGCCTTTGCAATTGCTATTACCTGCTCCTCTGTTTTGCCCGCAGCAAAAATAACCTCCGGAACTCCCTGCCTGAGATGCCTGTGGTGGTCCACCTTTGCAAATGAGATATCTTCGTAAGGCAGGTGTTTTAATTTTTTGATTGCGTCTTCTACTGAGAGTTTGTTAGTTTTTATGGAATTCAGAATTTCTTTTATCTTGTTGTTTGTCATATTTATTATTATTAAAATAGAGTGATTCTTGCTTCCTCCCCTTTATTAAGAGGGGATTGAGGGGTGTGTTCTTATTTAGGCTCTTTATTTTACACACCCCTGCCCCTCTTTTTAGAGGGGAATAAACTTCCTAACTTCTCAAAACTCCGATTTCAGCGCCCTGTTCATAAGAAATCTTACAGCCTCGGCAGGGCTTTTATCTTTATATATAACCTGATAAACCTGCTCGATAATAGGCATCTCTACATTATATTTTTGAGAAAGTTCAAAAGCGGACAACGCAGTGGCTACCCCTTCCGCAACACTTTTTGTAGACGCAAGGATGTCTCTAAGGGTCATGCCTTTGCCGAGATTAACACCAACCGTATAATTTCTTGAGAGAGGGCCGGTACATGTCAATACAAGATCCCCGAGACCGCTAAGGCCGTAAAATGTCTTTGGGTCAGCGCCCATAGCAGAACCAAGCCTTACAATCTCCGTAAGCCCTCTTGTTATGAGGGCCGCCCTTGCATCATGACCAAGACCAAGTCCATCAGATATTCCTGATGCTATCGCAATAACGTTCTTCAAAGCCCCGCCGAGTTCAGCTCCAAGGGTATCACTATGAGTATAAACCCTGAAATAACCGGCATTAAAGATCTCCTGCAGATGCAATCCGAGATCAGGGCTGTCAGTTGCAAGCGTTACCGCTGTCGGTAATTTATTAATAACTTCCCTGGCAAAACTCGGGCCTGAAAGCACAGCAACATCACGGCCTGTTATTTCCTTTAAAATTGAAGACACCGTAAGCAGGGTGCCATGTTCTATTCCTTTTGATGCGTTGATAATGACAGCATCCTTTGAAATTAAACTTGCCGCTCCCTTAAATATTGAGCGGGTAAACTGGGTCGGCACAACATTTACAATATATCTGGCGCTGCTTATAGCTTCACTAATTTTGCTTGTTGCATTTATGTTCAAAGAAAGCCCTACCCCCGGCAAATATGTGCTGTTCGTTCTGGAAGTGTTTATCTCATGTGCAACATTTTCCTCTAAAGACCATAGGGTGACATCATAATCCTTCTCCGCAAGGAGATTTGCGAGTGTCGTCCCCCAGCTACCGGCCCCTATAACTGAAATATAACTCATAATTTGAACCTCATTTTTTTTCTTACCCCTTACTCCTTAATCCTTACCCCTCTTCTGAACCTTCACCCACGTATCTTTCAAGGTCACAGTACGGTTAAATACTTTCTTCCCGGCTGATGAATCAGGGTCCACGCAGAAATATCCCATCCTCTCAAACTGATATCTATCGCCTGGTTTTGCATCTGCAAGACATGGTTCAAGCCTGCATGAAGTCAATGTCTCCAACGAATTCGGATTAATATTGGACCTGAAATCCTTCCCTTCTTCAACATCGTCAGCGTCCTCCTTCAGCAGGAGCTTATCATACAGGCGCACTTCAGATGTGATCGAATGTGACGCTGATACCCAATGCAGGGTGGCCTTGACCTTGCGCTTATCAGGGGCATCCCCGCCTTTTGTAGCAGGGTCATATGTACAATGCAATTCTGTCACTTCACCTGTTTTTTGATCTTTTATAACGTTAACACATGTAATATAGTAAGCATATCTTAAACGCACTTCGCGTCCCGGCGCCAACCTGAAAAACTGCTTGGGAGGATCTTCGTGAAAATCATCTCTTTCAATATACAATACTCTTGAAAATGGAACTTTTCTCATTCCCGCACCGGGATCTTCAGGATTATTTACTGCATCCAGTTCCTCTGTTTTATCCTCAGGATAATTGACGATAATAACTTTAAGCGGCCTGAGCACCGCCATAACACGCGGCGCGGACCTATTCAGGTCTTCCCGCACGCAATATTCAAGAAGCGCCATATCCACAACACTGTCCCTCTTTGCAACGCCGATACGCTCACAAAAGTTTCTGATCGATTCAGGGGTATAGCCGCGTCTCCGCAGACCTGATATCGCAGGCATTCTTGAATCATCCCATCCGTTAACAAATCCGCTTTCCACCAGCTGAAGAAGCTTCCGTTTGCTCAAAACCGTATAACTGAGATTGAGACGGGCAAATTCGATCTGCCGGGGATGGCACTCTACTTTCAATTCATCAAGGAACCAGTCATACAACGGCCGGTGGTCCTCGAATTCCAGTGTACAGACTGAATGCGTGATCCCCTCAATGGAATCAGATATGCAGTGGGCAAAGTCGTACATCGGATAAATGCACCACCTGTCTCCGGTCCTGTGATGTTCTGCATGGAGCATGCGGTACATGACAGGGTCGCGCATATTTATGTTCCCAGAGGTCATGTCTATTTTTGCCCTGAGAGTACGGGATCCGTCAGGGAACTCCCCTGACCGCATTCGCTCAAAAAGGTCCAGGCTCTCAGCAACTGAGCGGTCGCGGTACGGACTGTTCTTTCCCGGCGCGGTCAGGGTGCCGCGGCGCTCTCTTATTTCATCCGCGCTCAGATCACAAACATACGCCCTGCTGCTTTTTATCAACTCGACAGCATACTGATACATCTGTTCAAAATAGTCTGATGCATAGTACATCCTGTCTTCCCAGTCAAATCCAAGCCACCTGACGTCTTCTTTGATGGATTCTACATACTCTACTTCTTCTTTGGTAGGGTTGGTATCATCGAATCTCAGGTTGCAAAGGCCGTTGAAATCTCTTGCAATACCGAAATTCAGACAAATGGACTTTGCATGACCTATATGCAGATAGCCGTTCGGCTCAGGAGGGAAACGCGTATGTACCCTGCCGTCATTCTTGCCTGTCTTCAAATCCTCTGTGATAATGTCCCTGATGAAATCAGAAGGACGGGGAGAGTCCGGTATTGTCATATATGCAAATCCTTATATCCGGTTTAATGTTGAATAAATAATGATATCTTTTTTCAAGGGACTATTTTAACACATTTATATTAGTTCTTAGTTCTCCTCAATTACTCGCAACTCATTGGTAACCCCTCGTAATGGTGGTATTGTATGATTCCCCTCTTTGGAAAAGAGGGGTAAGGGGAGATTTTTTGTAAATGTTTTTGTTTCAAAATCCCCCCTCGCCCCCCTTTGCCAAAGGGGGGGGTAATTACCACCCTTCACTGAATGGTTGCTCTCATTGTAAATTGATTCTGCAGCTGTGCTTGATGTTAAACAAAAAGGCAGGATATAATTTACAAAACAAAAATTCAGATCAATGCTTGAAGTTGAATAAAGACCCCATGGAGCAAACTTGAGATCTTTCAAAGAAGCCACAGAAAAGACCACGAATACCCCTTACACCACCTGGCTTACTATCTTCCTTGCAGCAGTAAGCATTATACGCCTTATCTATATTTACGATGGACCTCTGGACCTAAGCCCTGATGAGGCATTTTACTGGGAATACTCCCGACGACTCGCACTTAGTTATTATGAAAAGGGCCCGCTTATCGCATGGATCATATCCCTTGGCACTACAATATTCGGCAATACCGACTTTGGCGTAAGGGTGATGGCAGTAGTGCTATCTGCTTTAACAAGTATTTTCATGTTCAAGTCAGGCAAAAGACTTTACGATGAAAGGACCGGATTTCTTTCAGCTATCCTGCTGCAGCTTGTGCCTCTTTTTAATGCGCAGGGAATTCTTATGACCATCGACGCACCCTATCTTTTTTTATGGGTGCTCTCATTTTACATCTTTCTGAAAGTCACAGATGCCAGGGACGTAAAAGCAAAATCAGGATGGTGGGCTGTGCTGGGTTTAACTGTCGGTTTCGGCCTATTGGCAAAGAACTCAATGGCCTTCTTTTTTATCTCTGCATTTTTATATCTGCTGTTCAATAAGGTTCAAAGACGGCAATTACTTGGTCCAGGGCCCTACATTGGCCTTGCTGTAAGTATGGTTGTCTTCAGTCCTGTGATAATATGGAATGCTTCTAACGGATGGTTAATGTTTAAACATGAAGCTGGACACGCAAACCTCAGCGGCGGTTTGACATTAAATCCCGGTATGCTGATGAACTTCGTCGGTTCGCAACTGGGAGTAATTACCCCGGTGCTTCTTGTTATGATGATCATCTCTGTTATAAAACTACGGAAAGAGCCTCAGGGGAGTTTGTTATTCTGGTTTTCCGCCCCGGCGCTTGTTTTTTTCCTGATCAAGAGCCTGCAGGGCAAAGTGCAAGGCAACTGGCCGATGACCGGTTATATAACATGCGTTATCGCATTCTGTGCGTATTATCTTAAAGAATATCATTTAATCAAAGGCGCAAGAAAATATTTTATTGGTGCTGCAGTAATACTGCCGGCTATATTAACAGTGATCTCATACTATCCGCCTATGATAGGGCTTCCTCCCAGGATGGACCCTACATCAAAACTAAGGGGATGGTCCCCTGCCGCCAGGGAAGTATCAACGATCCTCGCAGTTCTCGATGATGAGACTTTCATATTCTCTGACAACTTCCAGATCAGCGCTGAAATGGCTTTTTATGTTAAGGGCCATCCCATTACATACTGCATCAACTTAGGCAGGCGTATGAACCAGTACGACCTCTGGCCCGGACCTGAGAAATACAAGGGCAAAAACGGCATTTTTATTACAATCCACGAATCGCTCCCTGAACCTGTAGCCCTTGCATTTGAAAGCTGCGACAAGAAGAGGCTCAAACTAACGGAGCGTGGATATAAGTTGAGATACTACTCGATATTTACATGCCGGGGCTATCGTGGTTCGATAGATCAGAAGAAACCGGAGGAGTTTTAATTAATATTTAACTATTATGGGTCTTCGCGTAAGAGTGTGGGTTAATTCCTGTCTCCCCCTTTGAAAAAGGGGGATGAAGGGGGATTTTATAATTATAATCTCTTCCATATTT
>JAGVGM010000143.1 GCA_020057065.1 Thermodesulfovibrionia bacterium | reverse complement strand
AGTGTCAAAGCTGCCGACCGGGGTGGAGATGGTGATGCCCGGAGACAATGTAACGATGGAAGTGGAGTTGATAACGCCGATAGCGATGGAGAAGGAACTTAGGTTTGCTGTGAGGGAAGGCGGCAGGACCGTTGGAGCCGGAGTTGTTACGGAGGTTGTTGAGTAATAATTGTAGGGGCGGGTTTGAAACCCGCCCCCTACTTTAAGCTTAAAATAAAAACTTAAAATCAAAAGACAAGAGAAATGAACGAAAAAATAAGAATAAATTTAAAGGCATACGATCACAGACTTCTGGATCAGTCAGTGAAAGAAATTGTGGAAACGGCAAAAAGGACAGGTGCAAGGATTGCGGGCCCTGTACCCCTGCCGACCAGAATCCATAAGATTACAGTTTTGAGATCTCCGCATGTTGACAAGAAATCACGTGAACAGTTTGAGATCAGGACACACAAAAGGTTGCTGGATATACTTGATCCGACGCCTCAAACTGTTGATGCCCTCATGAAACTGGATCTTGCTGCTGGAGTAGATGTAGAGATAAAGCTATGAAAGGTATTCTTGGTAAAAAAGTAGGAATGACGCAGGTATTTACAGAGGACGGTCGTCTCATGCCTGTTACTATCATAGAAGCAGGACCGGTAAAGGTTGTGCAGAAGAAAGAAAAGGACAAAGACGGTTATGAAGCGTTGCAGTTAGGTTATGACGAGACAAGAAAAGAGAAAAATATTACTAAACCTATGCTTGGACATTTCAAGAAAATATCTTCTCCTGCGTTCAGATTTTTAAGCGAAATAAAGATGGATGGTTTTAATAGTGGTGACAATATTACTGTTGACATTTTTACCAAAGGTGAAAAAGTTTCCATCACAGGAATCTCAAAGGGGAAAGGATTTCAGGGTGTAATGAAAAGACACAATTACAAGGGCGGTCCAGGCTCCCACGGTTCAATGTTTAACCGGGCGCCGGGCTCTATTGGGTCAAGTGCATATCCTTCAAGGGTCTGGAAAAACAAGGGAATGCCGGGCCATATGGGAGATGAGAGAGTTACAGTGAAAAATATTGAAATATTTGACATAAGAAAGGATCAAAATCTGATGCTTGTTATTGGCGCTGTTCCTGGTTCTAATGGCGGTTATGTAATAGTAAAATCAGAAGCGGCTCTTGCCGGGAAGGAAAGTTGATGCTTGAAGTAGAGCTTATAAATAAAGAAAATAAATCAGTGGGTAAAGTGAAATTGCCTGATGATATATTTGGCGTGAAGGTCAACAAAGAACTCCTCTATGAGGTTGTTCATAACCATCTTGCCAATAAGAGACAGGGCAATGCCGCCACAAAGACAAAAGGACTTGTAAGTGGCGGTGGTAAAAAACCATACAAGCAGAAAGGCACCGGCAGGGCAAGGGCAGGCAGTAACAGGTCTCCTTTGTGGAGGGGTGGGGGAACTATTTTTGGACCTCAACCAAGGGATTATTCATACAAACTGCCTAAAAAGGCTAAATGGCTGGCTCTGAGTTCTGCTCTTGCTGCTAAATTTAAAGACAATGAAGTGGTAATCATAGATAATTTTTCTATTACAGAGCCAAAAACAAAAGCAGTTAGGTCTATACTTAAAGATATGGGATTAAATAATGTATTAATAATAATACCAGAGAAGAATATGAATCTGGAGCTTGCAGTACGGAATATCCCGGGAGTTAATATTGCGCGTGTTAGTGAACTGAATGTTTATTCAATCCTTGCACATAAAAAACTTCTTATAATAAAAGATGCAATTGAAAGGTTAAAAGAGGCGTATTCAGGATGAGAAACATATATGATGTCCTTCGGGGGCCGCTGTTAACAGAAAAAGGTACCATACTGAAAGAAAAGGAAAATAAAGTATTATTTAAAGTCTCGAAGAGCGCAAATAAGATAGAAATAAAAAATGCAGTTGAATCAATATTTAAGGTGAAAGTGGACTGTGTCACAACCATGAATTACAGTGGCAAGAAAAAACGTATGGGAAAACATGAAGGCAGGAGATCTGACTGGAAGAAAGCTATTGTGACTCTCAAACAAGGTGAAAAATTAGACTTTATCCAAGGTATATAAATGGGAATAAAAAAATATAAACCTACATCACCTGGTACGCGCTTCAGGAGCGGTTATGACTTTGCAGAAATAACAGAGACAAAACCATACAAGCCCCTGGTAGTTCCGATTAAGAAGACCGGCGGCAGGAACAATATGGGACGGGTTACTGCATGGCAGAAAGGCGGAGGACATAAAAGGGCTTACCGCATTATTGACTTTAAGCGTGATAAGATCAACATCCTCTGCACGGTTGAAACGATAGAATATGACCCTAACAGGACTGCACGGATTGCACTGTTAAAATATGCTGACGGTGCTCGAAGATATATTATCGCTCCTCTGGGCATAAAGGTCGGAGAATCACTTGTTTCAGGGCCGGCCGCTGAAATCAAAACCGGCAATGCACTTCCACTAAAGAATATTCCCCTGGGTACGATAATTCACAATATTGAACTTAATAAGGGACAGGGAGGAATAGTAGCTAGAAGCGCTGGTTCATTTGCCCAGCTTGTTGCAAAAGATGAGAAAATGTGTCATGTCAAAATGGCTTCATCTGTTGTTCGTCTTATTCCCTCAGATTGCATGGCTACAGTAGGCCAGGTAAGCAATGTTGAAAGAGAAAATATATCTGTCGGAAAGGCGGGAAGAAACCGATGGCTTGGGAAGAGACCTCATGTAAGAGGGGTTGCCATGAATCCTATCGATCATCCGCTTGGCGGCGGTGAGGGAAAAACTTCCGGCGGCAGGCCTCCTGTTTCTCCATGGGGACAGCCTGAAGGCAAAAAAACAAGAAAAAACAGAAGGACTGATAAATTTATAGTAACTAGAAGAAAGTAAAACTCGCGACCCGTTACGTGTAAGGCGCTACGAGTTGCGGAATAAACGAAGGAGATACGTTGCCAAGATCATTAAAAAAAGGGCCCTATGTAGAGGCAAAACTTTTAAAAAAGATTCTCATCATGAATGAGAAGAATGAGAGAAAAGTAATCAAGACCTGGTCCAGAAGATCTACAGTAATCCCTGATTTTATAGGTCACACGTTTGCAGTGCATAATGGGATGAAGTTTATACCTGTGTATGTTACAGAGAACATGGTGGGCCATAAACTTGGTGAGTTTTCTCCAACAAGGACCTTCAGGGCCCATTCAGGAGTGAAGAAGGAATTGCCTGCCAAGGGCGGAAGGAAAGAATAGGGTAATCAAAAATGGAATCAAAAGCTATATTACGTCATGCAAGGATAACGCCAAGAAAGGTAAGAAGGATTACCCCTCTTATAAAAGGGAAAAAGGCAGGCGATGCGCTTGTTAATCTGAGATTTCTTCCTCACAGAGGCGCACAGGTCGTTGCAAAGGTGCTGAAATCAGCCATTGCAAATGCAGAGCAGAAAAAAGTTGCGGATCCGGAATCCATGAAAGTAAAGAACGTGCTTGTGGATCAGGGGCCTACGATGAAGAGGATGAAACCCCGTGCCATGGGCCGGTCAGATATTATCAGGAAAAGAACGAGTCATATTACATTAATTTTAGAAGAAAGCTAAAAGCTAACAGCTTTCAGCTGTTAGCTAAACGGAGGTAATTTTGGGGCAGAAGACGAACCCGATTGGCCAGAGGCTAGGGATCATAAAGACATGGGATTCAAAATGGTTTGCCAAAAAAAACTATAAGGATTTGCTTCACGAAGATCTGAGTATAAGGAAATTTATCAGGGTAAACCTGTTTCATGCAGGAGTTCCCAAAGTTGAAATAGAAAGAACAGGACAGAAGATAAAAGCAACGATACATACAGCAAGACCTGGCATTATTATCGGGAAAAAGGGTTCTGAAATTGAAAAGTTAAAGAAAGAGCTTGAAAAAATAACAGGGAAAGAAATAAGCATAGATATAAAAGAAATAAGAAAGCCTGAACTGGATTCACAGCTTGTTTCAGAGAACATCGCTTTACAGCTTGAAAAAAGGGTAGCCTTCAGAAGGGCTATGAAAAAGGCAGTTGCTTCAGCATTGCGTTTTGGAGCGCAGGGTATTAAGGTTGCCTGTTCCGGACGTCTTGCCGGCGCTGAAATTGCAAGAGCAGAGTGGTACCGGGAGGGCAGAGTTCCTTTACATACGTTCAGGTCCGATATAGATTATGGATTTTCAGAGGCGAACACTACTTTTGGAAGGATCGGCGTAAAGGTATGGATATATAAGGGTGATATTCTGCAGGAGCCGGTAATTGTACCGTCTGCAGGATTAGAAACCGGAGCATGACAGGGTAAAGAAGACACTGATTGTTTGTTGCTTGCAGGGAATATTTCTTTCAAAGAAGGATTGCGGACAAGCCGAAATGACAAATAATTATTGTGAATGATTTTTTGATTCGATAAGGAAAAGTAATTATGTTAATGCCTAAAAAGGTAAAGTACAGGAAGATGATGAAGGGCAACATGAACGGTAAGGCATACCGCGGTTCTGATATTTCTTTCGGAGAATATGGACTTAAAGCGCTTGAACCTGGGTGGGTTTCGAACCGTCAGATAGAAGCTGCGAGGATTGCAATAACAAGGCATGTGAAAAGAGGATGCAAGGTATGGATAAGGATCTTCCCGGATAAACCTTTAACCAAGAAGCCTGCTGAAACAAGAATGGGAAAGGGAAAAGGCGCACTCGAATCATGGGTTGCCGTAGTAAAACCGGGGAGAATACTTTACGAAATGTCAGGCACTGATGAAAAGGTTGCAAAGGAAGCCATGAGATTAGCTTCCCATAAACTTTCAATTGCAACGAAATTTGTTAAGAGGTTGGCATAACATGAAAAAGCCATCTGAATTAAGGATGCTTACAGTCGATGAGTTGAAGCAGGAAGAAAAAGATCTCAGGAAGGAACTTTTTAATCTGAGATTTCAGAAGACAACCGGCGAGATCGAAAACCCTTTGAGGATAAGACACGTAAGAAAAGATATAGCAAGGATATTGACCATAATAAGTGAAAAGTCAAAAGTGAAAGCTTAGATAGTTATTATGTCATTCCCACGAAAGTGGGAATCCAGTCAAGAAGGTTCTGGATTCCTGCCTTCGCAGGAATGACAAAGAGAAAGGAAAAGATGCCAAAGAAAATTTATACAGGTGAAATTATAAGCGACAAGATGAAGAAAACAGTTGTAGTTGCTGTTAAAAGACTGACACAGCATCCACTGTATAAAAAGACCATAAAGAGAGTTGTAAAGTTTAAGGCGCATGATGAAGAAGACAAGTGCAAGGCCGGCGATATAGTCAAGATAATAGAATCAAGACCATTGAGCAGGGAAAAGAGATGGAAGGTAATAGAAATAGTTAGCAGAGGGAAAGAATGATTCAACAGGAAAGCGTTTTAGAGGTTGCAGACAACTCCGGCGCCAAAAAGGTGCAGTGCATAAGGGTCCTTGGAGGTTTTCACAGGAGGTATGCCAGCATAGGCGACCGTATAGTTGTAAGTGTTAAAACGGCCGATCCTAACGGTACAGTGAAAAAGGGAGCTGTTGCAAAGGCTGTGGTAGTAAGAACCAAAAAGGCTGTACGCAGGCCGGATGGTTCATATATAAGATTTGATCAAAATGCGGCCGTACTTATAAACGCTGAAGGCGATCCGGTAGGGACCAGAATATTCGGCCCCGTTGCGAGAGAGCTCAGATGGAAAGAGTTCATGAAAATTATTTCGCTTGCCCCGGAAGTAGTATAGACAATGATTAATTATCAATGAACAATGATACATAATGGAGAATTTAAGTGGGTTTAGGAATTAAAAAGAATGATACAGTGCAGGTAATAACAGGTGATGAAAAAGGCAAGACGGGGAGGGTTATCGCCATTCAGAAGGAAAAAAACAGGGTGCTTGTTGAACGTCTTAATATGATAAAGAAGCATATGAAGCCGAACAAAAATCAGACGCAGGGCGGTATAATAGAAAAAGAAGGTCCCATTCAAAGGTCAAATGTTATGCTTGTATGTTCGAAATGCAATAAATCTACAAGGATTAATCATAACATCCTTGAGAATGGTAAAAAGATCAGGGTTTGTAAAAAGTGCGGGGAGGTTATCGAATAATTTAATGGTCAGACTGAAAGAAAAATATACGAAGGAAGTCATACAGCAGCTTATGAAAGATTTTTCATATAGAAGCATAATGCAGGTTCCCAGACTTAAAAGCATAGTCGTAAATGTCGGAATGGGAGAAGCCACACAGGATATAAAACCCCTGGAATCAGCCGTAAAAGAACTGGCTACGATCACCGGACAGGCGCCTGTAATAACAAGGTCCAGGAAATCCATTGCCGGGTTTAAACTTCGTGAAGGAATGCCTGTGGGATGCAAGGTTACGTTAAGAGGAGACAGGATGTATGATTTCCTCGACAGATTTATAAGCCTTGCATTACCAAGAATAAGGGATTTTAAGGGAATCTCTTCCAAGTCATTTGACGGCAGGGGCAATTATGCATTCGGTGTCAAGGAACAGATAATATTCCCTGAAATTATTTATGATAAGGTCGCGAGTATCCATGGGATGGACATAATTATTGTTACATCAGCAAGTACCAATGAAGAAGGCAAGGCGCTTCTAAAATATTTAGGAATGCCTTTTAGAAATTAATAATTAATATTTAAAACTCAATACAGGAAATAAAAATGGCAAAGAAAAGTCTTATAAACAAAGCGAACAGGCCGCCAAAATTTAAAGTGAGGGCATACCATAGATGCAAATTGTGCGGCAGGCCGAGAGGTTATTTGAGGAAATTCGCTATGTGCAGGATATGTTTCAGGACCCTTTCACTGAATGGCATGATTCCTGGCGTTACAAAATCAAGCTGGTAGAGGAGTAATTATTATGATGACAGATCCGATCGCAGATATGCTTACAAGAATAAGAAATGCCAGTATGGCTGGACTCGAAAAAGTTGATATGCCTGCTTCGAAAATGAAAATTGAAATAACAAAGATACTTAAAGAAAAAGGATTCATAAAAAGTTTCAAGGTAGTAAGAGACAAAAAACAGGGTATCATAAAAATTTCGATGAAATATCTTGATGGCAATGAAAAAGCCATAACAGGAATGAAAAGAGTCAGCACCCCGGGAAGAAGGGTTTATGCAGACAAAACAAAGATCCCTAAGGTTATGGGTGGTTACGGAATATCTATTATCTCAACTTCAAAAGGGATATTGATTGATGAAGATTGCCGCCAGAAAGGTATCGGCGGTGAGGTTTTATGCAGAATATGGTAAAAGACGTAAGGGCGGCCCGCCGGGTCGCCCTTACATAAAACAGGGAGCAAGGATGTCAAGAGTAGGGAAAAATCCAATACAAATACCAACTGGAGTAGATGTTAAGATGCAGGGCAATATTGTTTCAGTGAAGGGCCCCAAGGGAGAACTCAGTTGGAATATTCCCTCAGGGATCAGCATATCCATGCAGGATGAGCGCATAAAAGTGGAGAGGCAGTCCGAAACAAAGCAGGACAAGTCATTACATGGCACCGTCAGAAATATTATCGCAAACATGGTTGCAGGGACCAGCGCAGGATATCAGAGGGTGCTTGATATTTCAGGAGTTGGTTACAGGGCGCAGGTTCAGGGCAAGAAAATTGTTTTTACACTCGGATATTCCCACCTGGTTGAATTTCAACT
Organism: Thermodesulfovibrionia bacterium; assembly: GCA_020057065.1. Classification (GTDB taxonomy): domain Bacteria; phylum Nitrospirota; class Thermodesulfovibrionia; order UBA6902; family UBA6902; genus SURF-23. The sequence continues at coordinate 16,717 of JAGVGM010000143.1, read as the reverse complement.
TCCGGAAGGAATAAGTGCAGAGGTTGATAAAAAACAGACGCAGATAACTATTCAGGGTATTGATAAACAGGTCATAGGACAGGTGGCTGCAAACATACGCGGTCTCAGGCCGCCTGATATATATAAAGGCAAAGGCGTAAGATATGCAAACGAATTCATTAAACTGAAAGTCGGAAAGGCTGGAAAGAAATAAATTGTAGGGGCGGGTTTAAAACCCGCCCCTACATATAACAAATACAGAGGTTAAAAAATTGAGCGCTTTAACAAAAGAAGAGAAAAGACAACACAGGCACAGCAGGGTAAGAAAAAAGATTTTAGGTACGGTGGCAAGGCCAAGGATGAATGTATTTAAAAGCCTTAATCATATTTATGTACAGATAATAGATGACTTTGAAGGCAGAACGCTTGTTGCTGCATCAAGTAATGACAAGGAATTAAAGGGCAAGATAAAAACAGGCGGCAATATTGAGGCTGCTAAAACAGTTGGCGTATTAGCTTCAAAAAGGGCTATTGAAAAAGGTATAAAGAAAATTATATTTGACAGAGGCGGATATCCCTACCATGGAAGGGTTAAGGCGTTGGCCGATGCAGCGCGTGAAGGAGGCTTACAATTCTAAATTTCAAATTTCAAATTTCAAATTTCAAACTTTTTGGTTGGAGGTATTGTGGGTAGAATTGACCCTGAAAGTCTTGGTTTACTAAAAGACAAGGTTATACATATAAACAGAGTAGCAAAGGTTGTAAAAGGCGGAAGACGTTTTTCATTCAGCGCACTTGTGGTTGTCGGCGATGAAAATGGTCACGTAGGTTTTGGTAAAGGCAAGGCAGTGGAAGTCCCTGAAGCTATAAGAAAGGCTGTTGAACATGCCAAGAGGTCTCTTGTTAAAGTATCGGTAATAGACGGAACCATCCCCCATCAGATAATCGGTGTGTATGGAGCCGGAAGGATCGTCATTCATCCAGGTAAACCCGGTACAGGACTTAGAGCCGGCGGGCCGGTCAGGGCGATCATGGAAGTTGTCGGAATACGTAATATTGTTGCGAAATCTATAGGCAGCCGTAATCCTTTCAATACCGTTCGTGCTACCCTTAACGGGCTTTTAAAGCTGAAAGATTCTGAGAGCGTTAAGAGAAGAACAGGGAAGGGTGAAGAGGAGCAGGGGGCCGTAAATGAAAATGCTTAAAGTAACTTTAAAAAGAAGCCTGATCGGTAAGCCTGAGAAACTCAGAAGGGTAGTCCAGGCCCTCGGGCTAAGGAAAATAAATCAAAGCGTTATTCACAAAGATGTACCATCTGTAAGAGGAATGATTCATAAGACCTGTCATATGATCGAAGTGAATGAGGTATCGGAGGAGTAGATGAAATTAACGGATCTTACACCGGCTGCTGGAAGCAGAAAGAATAAAAAAAGAGTTGGCAGGGGATGCGGCTCTGGTCATGGGAAAACTTCCTGTAAAGGACATAAAGGACAAAAGGCGAGGTCAGGCGGACATACCAGGCCGGGGTTTGAAGGCGGACAAATGCCATTACAGCGCCGTCTTCCCAAAAGAGGCTTTACAAATATATTTCAGAAAGAATATGTAATTGTAAATTTAGGAACAATTGACAAACTGGCAGAGGCCACAGTTACTCCTGATGTTTTATTGCAGGAGGGGATAATAAATAATATAAAGGATGGGGTGAAGATTCTGGGTGAAGGCGATATAACAAAGCCGGTAAATGTTAAAGCCCATGCATTCAGCGCTTCTGCAAAAGAGAAGATTCTAAAAGCACAGGGAAGCGTCGAAGTAATTTAGGAGTTAGACTTACTAAGGAGTTCACAAGTAAGTCGACATGTTTTGTCATTCCCGCAAGCGAAGCGCGTCGGGAATCCTTCTTAAGAGAGATTCCGGACAAGCCGGAATGACGCATTTAATGAACTATTATTAATTATTCAATAAAACTATGAGCATTGTTACAGGTTTTCAAAATGTTTTCCGGATAGCAGAACTTAAAAGCAGGGTGCTTTTTACTCTCGCCATGCTTGCTATCTACAGAATTGGCGCCCACATCCCTACTCCTGGAATAGATGGTGAAGAATTAAGTAAGTTCCTTATGGCGAGGGGCGGTGCGCTGATGGGCTTTTTTGATATGTTCTCCGGCGGAGCATTATCAAGGGCGACGATTTTTGCTCTTGGTATCATGCCGTATATCAGCGCTTCAATTATCCTGCAGCTTCTTACGATTGTAATTCCAGCGCTTGGAAAACTTGCAAAAGAAGGAGAAAGCGGCAGGAAAATTATTATAAGCTACACGCGTTATGGAACGGTAGTAATCAGCATTATTCAATCACTGGGTATAGCTGTTGGAATTGAAAGTATGAGCAACGGGGCTTTTGTACAAAATCCAGGCTGGGCCTTCAGGCTTTTGACTATGATTACAATGACTTCAGGTACGGCCTTTATCATGTGGCTCGGAGAGCAGATAACAGAGCGCGGGATCGGCAACGGAATATCCCTGATAATATTTGCAGGCATAGTTGCAGGGTTTCCAAATGCAATTATAAGTACAATATCACTAATCAGTGCCGGCGAGTTGCATATCCTTTTAATACTGCTTGTGGTTATCATGATGCTGGTTGTTATAGGCATTATCGTGTATATGGAAAGGGGACAGAGAAAGATCCCGGTACAATATGCCAAGCGTGTTGTGGGAAGAAAAGTATACGGGGGACAGAGCACTCATTTGCCTTTAAGGGTAAACAGCGCCGGTGTTATACCTCCGATTTTTGCATCATCGATCTTAATGTTCCCGGCAACTATTGCAGGGTTCATATCTATCCCATGGGTTCAATCTCTCTCAAAACAACTTGCTCCGGGGCAAATAATTTATACAATTCTATATATCAGTATGATCTTTTTCTTTTGTTATTTCTATACATCCATAATTTACAATCCAATGGATATTGCAGAAAACCTGAAGAAGCATGGCGGGTTTGTTCCGGGAGTAAGGCCGGGACAAAAAACATCTGATTATATCTATCATGTTCTTGCAAGAATTACATTCGGCGGCGCTGCTTATCTCGCGGCTGTCTGTATTCTGCCAGATATTTTGCAGAAATCTTTTAATGTGCCTTTTTATTTTGGCGGTACATCTATTTTGATAGTTGTGGGTGTTGCTCTTGACACTATGTCTCAGATGGAGTCCCATCTCGTAACCCGCTCTTACGAAGGCTTTTTGAAAAAAGGCAGGCTTAAAGGCAGAAAAGGCTGAAAACAGTTTTTAGTTATTAGTTGTCAGTTGTCAGTCTAAAAACTAACAACTAAAAACTGACAACTGAAAATATTAAAAGTTTGATCATTGATAGTTCTTAAGTCACCAGATGAGATAAAAAGAATGGCGGAATCATGCCGGATCGTAGCAGAGGTATTGGATGGCATTAAAAAATATATCTCTTCCGGGATCGCAACGATAGAACTTGACGAATTTGCAGAATCCTTTATTGTGAAAAGAGGTGCAAAGCCTGCATTCAAGGGGTATAATGGATACCCGGCAAGTGTATGCACATCAGTTAACGAACAGGTAGTTCACGGGATTCCTTCTAAGGCAAGACTCAAGGATGGTGACATAATCAGCCTTGACATAGGTGTATATTACAGGGGATTCTATGGCGATGCTGCCATAACATTACCTGTTGGAAAAATAAACGGTAATGCTGAAAAATTACTTCTGGCTACAGAGAAGGCCTTATATCTGGGAATTGAGAAGGCGGTAATCGGAAACAGGCTTTCAGATGTATCTGCAGCTATACAGGATTATGCAGAATCAGAAGGTTTTTCAGTAGTGAGGGAGTTAGTGGGTCATGGCATAGGCAGGCAACTGCATGAAGAGCCGCAGGTTCCCAATTTCGGCAAACCGGGGCAGGGGCCTGAGATAAAGGAAGGCATGACCCTTGCGATTGAGCCGATGGTAAATGCCGGTGGATGGGAAGTGATCCTGTTAAATGACGGCTGGACCACAATTACAAAAGACAGAAGGCTGTCTGCTCATTTTGAGCACACGATAGCAGTAACTAAAGATAAAAACATTATCTTGACTAAATTGTAGGTAACATTTATAATCATTAGTTCTAAGAATGTCAAAAGAAGAAGCCATAGAGGTACAGGGAGTAATACTTGAGAATTTACCCAATGCAATGTTCAGGGTTAAACTTGAAAACGGGCAGCAGATTTTGGCATATGTATCAGGCAAAATGAGGATGCATTTTATCAAAATACTGCCTGGAGATAAAGTAACTGTGGAGCTTTCTCCTTACGATCTTACTAAGGGTAGGATAACTTACAGATTTAAATAAGCTGTCAGCTAATAGCTCTCAGCGATCAGCTTTTGCTGACTGCTGATGGCTGAGAACTGACCGCTTCATAAAAGAGGTAGAAATGAAAGTGCGTTCGTCAGTAAAACCAATATGCACAAAATGTAAAATTATAAAAAGACAGGGTGTTGTAAGGGTTATTTGCACTAATCCAAAACATAAACAAAGACAGGGGTAATTTTTAGTAGGGGCGGGTTTCAAACCCGCCCGTACAGTAGGGCGTAACGGCTGTGCGCCTTACAGAGTTAACAGGAGAGACAAAGTGAGAATAGCAGGTGTTGATTTACCGTCGAAAGAACGGGTTGAAATAAGCCTCACAAGGATTTTTGGCATCGGCAGGTCAAATACCGTTAAGATCTTGCAGGAAGCTGGAATAGATCTTAATAAGAAGACAAAAGATCTTACCGATGAAGATGGTGTAAAACTCAGGACTATTATTGACAGGGATTATAACGTTGAAGGCGATTTAAGACGCGAAATTGCGATGAATATAAAAAGGCTTCAGGACATCGGCAGCTACAGAGGACTCAGGCACAAATCCAAATTACCTGCGAGAGGACAGCGGACCAAGACAAATGCGCGTACACGCAAGGGACCCAGGAAAGCTGTCGGTTCAATGAAGAAGAAGGGGGTTTAATGGCCCAGAAGAAAAAAGGCGGCAAGAAGGAAAAAAAGGTAGTACACTCTGGTGAAGCATACATCCAGGCAACATTCAATAATACAGTGGTTACTATTACAGACCAGAATGGTAATGTGTTAACATGGTCTTCGGCAGGAGCCCAGGGTTTTAAGGGTTCAAGGAAAGGGACCCCGTATGCTGCACAGATAGCTGCTGATACGGCTGCCAAGAAAGCTATGGGCTTTGGAATGCGTCAGATTGATGTATATGTAAAAGGACCCGGGGCAGGAAGAGAGTCAGCTATCAGGGCACTTCAGGCAGCAGGTCTTGTAATAAACCTTATAAAGGATGTAACACCGGTTCCTCATAATGGTACCAAACCCCCGAAAAGGAGAAGAGTATAGTGGCAAGGTATAGAGACGCATTGTGCAGATTGTGCAGAAGAGAAGGCGAGAAAATGTTTCTCAAGGGCGACAGGTGTTATACAGACAAATGTGGAGTTGAAAAAAGAAAATATGGACCTGGTCAGCATGGGCAAAGGAGAAAGAAACTCTCTGATTATGCGTTGCAGCTCAGGGAAAAACAGAAGGCAAAAGAGACTTACGGAGTTTTGGAAAATCAGTTTAAAAGATATTTTCATCTGGCAGAAAAAAAGAAAGGTGTTACTGGGAGCAACCTTCTGCAACTTTTAGAACTAAGGATGGACAATGCAGTTTACCGTCTTGGCTTTGCGGCAAACCGCAGGCAGGCAAGACAGCTTGTATTGCATAGACATTTCACTGTAAATAACAGGCGGGTCAGTATTCCATCATATCAGTTGCGGCCCGGCGATATAATAGGATTGAAAGAATCAAGCATGAAACTTAATGTTATAGAGGAAAACATATCCAAGATTGAACACCGTGGTTTACCTGCCTGGATAGAAATGGACACTAAAAACCTCAAAGGGAAAATATTGCATGCCCCTGAAAGGGACGAGATTGAATTACCTGTCCAGGAACAGTTAATAGTTGAGCTTTATTCAAAATAAAGCTGATTACACAGATAAGAGTTGATAACACAGATAAACAATAATCTGCGTAATCTGTTTCATAATCGGTGTAATCAGTATAATGAAACATTATACAAGGAGGCTTAATGGATTTGAGGAGAAAGGGCTTTCAGTTCCCTGAGAATATTAATTTTGAAACCGAGAGCCTTACAGATACATATGGCAAGCTTTATGCTGAAGCTTTCGAAAGAGGGTTTGGAACTACTGTCGGAAATGCCTTAAGGAGGGTTTTGCTGTCATCAATTGAAGGTGCAGCAATCACTTCAATCAAAATTCCCGGGGTACCTCACGAGTTTTCTACATTAAATGGAATAAAGGAAGATGTAGTTGATATTGTACTTAATGTAAAACAGTTAAGATTAAAACTCCATGCAGACGGCCCGAAAGAAGTTTCCATTAAAATTAAAGGCCCGTGTGAGGTTAAAGGAAAGGATATACAAACAGGAGCGCAGGTTGAGATACTTAATCCTGAACAGCATATAGCAACAATTGAGAAAGATGTTACCTTTTTGATGGAAATGGTGGTGGAAAAAGGCAAGGGATATGTTACTGCCGACATGAATAAAAAGGAAGATCTGTCAGTTGACGCCATCTCAATAGATTCTATCTTCACACCTGTCAAAAAAGTAAATTTCTGGATAGAGAGCGCAAGAGTCGGCCGTTCCACAGATTACGATAAACTTGTTATGGAGATATGGACCGACGGGAGCATCTCACCGCGAAAGGTGCTGACCGAGTCTGCCGACATACTTGTAGAGCATCTTTCCCTTTTTCAGCTTGAAGAAGAGCAGGAAGAAGAAGTTGCCGCACCGGTCGTTGAAAGCAATACTAATAACAGTTCTGACCCCGGTTTTACGGCAGATAGTTATGATGATGACCCGGGTGTTTTTAATGAAAATTTATTGAAGAGTGTAGAGGAGCTTGAACTTTCGGTCCGCTCATATAATTGCCTGAAAAATGCGAATATCAGCTCGATAGCAGAACTCGTATCAAAGACCGAGCAGGAGATGCTGAGAACAAAGAATTTCGGGAGAAAATCCTTAAATGAGATAAAAGAACTCATGGAGACAATGGGACTGCATTTTAATATGCGGGTGGATCATGAGGAGATTGAAAAATTAATCAGGAACAAGAGGATGGGAAATGCGTCATAAAGTAGCTGGAAGAGGCTTCGGAAGGAATGCACATCAGAGGAAGGCTCTCCTCAGATGTCTAGTGACATCATTGATCGAGCATTTAAAAATAGAAACAACCGCAGCGAAGGCAAAGGAAGCAAAGAGGTTGGCGGAACGTATTATCACCCTTGGAAGGCGGGGGGATCTGCATTCAAGGAGGATAGCCCTATCGAGAATACCGAACAGCAGAATAATAGCAAAGCTTTTTACGGAGATCGCTCCCAAGATCACGCGTACCAGCGGTTATCTCCGTCTTGTGAAAACCCGGCTTCGCGCAGGCGACAGCGCTGATATGGCGATCCTCGAGTTTGCGGATTATGATTTATTGAAACCGGAGAAAAAAGAGAAAAAAGAAGAAAAGAAGGAAAGCAAGAAAAAGAAAACAAAAGAGGAGAAAAAGGAAGGTTAATAATTATTTTACAGATTAAAAATGCACCCCGCCCATAAAGCGGGGTTTTTTATTTTGTGTTCACTTGTTTAAATGTATTCTTTTCTTTGTGATGATTTTTATACAGTTTTCTAAAGCTATGTTGTATACTTTTTAGAATGAAATTTATTAAGTTTTAGGTTATTATAATCCAATTTGCCAAGGTATATAACAGAAAGGAGGTGAGCTTGTCGAAGGATGGCCCTCTATTTTGGGGTCAGTGATGTAAAAGTATTTACAAGGTTGGGCTAATTCAAACAAATCTTAATATCATTCTAAAGGAGGGGACAGGAATGATTCAACGAATTGTTGTATCTACAGTAGCAGTGTTTTTTTTAATGACTTTATTGGGCATAGCGAATGCGGATCCCGGATGGCTGGCGGTAACTCCTTTAAATGTTGCACGCTATCAATTTACCGGCGGAATTGTGGACGGCAAAATTTACGTCTTCGGCGGGAGAGGGACCAGAAATCTTAAATCCACCGAGATGTATAATCCTGAATCCAATAAATGGTCTGCAAAGGCAAGCAATCAGTATGCTGTTGAAGAACTGACCGGCGCAGTAGTAAACGAAAAACTTTATGTCTTTGGGGCGAGAGGCGGAGGGGATCCATATGCTGCTCTCAATTTTGTTGAAGAATACGACCCTGTAACTAACACCTGGGCCTCGAAGGCGCCCAAACCTTCCCCTGTATCGGGCGCACCAGCGGTACCGTACAATGGGGAAATATATCTTTTCGGAGGGATATATGATTATGACAGTAATAGCGGTTCTGCAATTTACAGTGACGTTGTAGAAGCGTATGATCCTGTAACGGATACGTGGCGCTTTGTCAGCAACATGCCTGCTGTAATAAGTAATATGGCTGTAGCGGTGTCAGGATCAAAAGTGTATCTGATTGGAGGGATTGATACCAACGGGAATAATGCAGCAACTGACGTTATTGCTTACGATTTTCAAACAAACGAATGGATTACCAGCGGCCTCGGTTCATTGTCAAAACCACGCGGGTTTGTATACAGCAGCACAGCGCCGGCAGTAAATGGAGAGATATATCTGATTGGCGGATGGTCTGCTGACAAATGGACAGGTATTGCAGAGTCAGATACCACACCGACAGATGATGTTCAAATATATGATACGGTAACCCAAACCTTTAGTCAGGGAATTTCATTACCTCAGGCAACGGATAAGGATCTTGCCTTACTTTTAAATAATTCATTTTATGTAATAGGCGGAACTACGGGTCGTAACGCATCAGGCGCTGATATAAGAACAAACGCGGTCTGGAGACTTGAACTGCCGTGTACTGACAATGACGGCGATGGATATAAAGTTGAGGGTGGAAGTTGCGGACCGGCAGACTGCGATGACAACGACCCGTTAATCAATCCGGGAGCAGACGATGCTGACTGCAATGGAATTAATGAGAACTGTTCCGGAACTGCCGATGACGGGTATACACCTGTAACTACAAATTGCGGAGCAGGAGCCTGTACAGCAACAGGTCAACTTATCTGTCAGAATGGACAGGAAGCTGACACATGTATTGTCGGACAACCAACAGAGAATTCTGAAACTATGTGTAATGATAGTATAGACAACGACTGCGACGGTTTTACAGACGGAAACGATTCAAACTGTACCCCTCTATCCGACTTAGCGGTTACTTTCGTAAGCAAACCTCCCGCAAGCAGGAAACGAGGAAAAAGTTTTAACGTTACGGCTAAGATAAAAAATAAAGGAGTTGGAGCAGCGGATAAAGAATTTACAGTAGGGTATTATCTCTCAATAAATAAGGACATGCTTATAAACAAAGAGACTGATATTTTACTTACTGATGATATCATTGTGTCATCATTGCTTGCAGGAGCAAGTTCAAAAGAAAAAATACAAATAAATATCCCCATGGATATACCTGTCGGCAAGTACTATGTAAAAGTCTGTGCGGACAACAGGCTTGATGTGGCAGAGAGTAACGAAGATAATAATTGCAGGGCATCAGTGGGAAAAATAAAGGTGAAGAAGTAAAAAGTAAGTAAAATATAAAAGGCGTGTATCCTGCACGCCTTTTATATTTTGTCAAAATTTCAGATTATATTCGCTTTGGGGATACTCTTTGTCTTTGAAGGCGCTGCTGATTCCTGTTTCTCGCTCTCAACAAAACTCAGGAGATAATCCTTGAACTTGCTCGGCAGGAGCCATCTGATCCCAAGCTTCTCAGCCCATTTTATGGCGCCGTGGTCTACTGTTATAAGTAATGCATCAAGCTCCTTTGCAAGCAGTATAAGATCAACGTCTTCTTTGCTGTCAATTATACCTTCCCTGAGCGCTTCCCTGTAATTTTTTCTCATGCTCTGGATAACTTCTCTCTCGTCACCTTTGCTTGCGGTCCTGACAGCCTTTTCTGCGATCCTGAGACCTTTGTTGATCCGTTCCCTTACGTCTTCTATAAGTTCATACAGAAAGAAGGCCGGGGTAGTCAATTCATGCTTGCTGGGTGATTTCTGATGAAGGATCGCCAGAAGCGCTCCGGGGATTTCCTTCTCATTAACGAAGTTAAGGAGTTCCTGAAATATCGAAGAAGGCATATAGAATTCAAGCGCCGGTATTTGTTCGGCAATCTGAAGAAATCCTTTTATCGCCTCGGTAGGGGTATCGCCAAAATCATTCCTTACTTCGGGATTTACAAAAAGGCTTGTATCAAGAACTACTTTGTCTTTTCTGTGTCTTGCAGATTTCATGTGTATTCAGTGTAAAGGTGTTCCAGTTCTTACATTCTGGACACCTGCCCGACCAATCCTTTGAAGAGTAACTACAGGCAGAACAGCAAAATGGTACCAGGAGCGGCTTGTCGACTTTCAGCGCCTTTTTATATTCATCTACCGCCCTTTCAAACTGGGAACGCCTCTGATAAATATTGCCCATAAGTATGTGCAGGTCCGGGAAATCTAAAGCGCTGGTATCAATTACACTAATGGTCTCAAAGGCATAATCTATCATTTCAAGACGGTAATAAAGTTTTGCGAGGAAGAACTGAAGCTTTAGTTCCTTCTGATTTTTCTGGATCGCCTTTTGATACAGCTCAATGATCGTGCCGGGCTCTCCTATTGAAATAAAAAAATCTTCCAGCCGTACGAGCAGCACCAGAGATGAAGTTGTTTCGTATCCTTTCAGTAAAACATCCTGTGCCTCATCAGTATTTCCGTCTTTTAAATACGCTTCGGCAAGCACTATATGTGCTGATGTAAAGTCCTTGTTCATTTTTATTATGGACTTCAGGATCTTTACAGCCTTTTCCGTATTATTATTCTCAAAGTATTGACAGCCTAATTCATATTTATATCCGGTGAGCTTTTTCTGCTCTTCCTGTTCATCTTCGGGAGAAAGGTCGCACTTCAGGATTTTATATTGGATCTCCAAAATTTCTTCCCATTTCCTGCTTCTTTCAAATATATCCCTTTTCTTCATAAGAATTTCCGGATTTTCTTCATCGATCTCAAGAATGGTATCAAGGTATTTTAGTGATTCATGCCATTTCAGCTGTGCTTCAAATACTTTTTCGAGCGAGAGGAGGACCTCCACACTCCTTGGTCTTATTTCTTTTGCCTTCATATAAAAATCCTTGGCTTTAAAATAATCTTCCTTATTGAATGCAATATCACCGAGCCTGAGCATGGAGTTTATATGAGACGGGTCCTCTTCGATAACACGCATTAGAAGATCCTCTGCCTCTTCGTACCTGCATGCAAAGAATGCGTCGAGTCCTTTTGCATAAGACTCCTGTATCTTTATTCCTTTCTTCTGGCGGCGATTAAGCTGCCAGTTATTCAAAAAACGATGTGCGTCCCTTATAGAAAATACAATGAACATGGCAAAAACACCTGCTGCAGACGACATCAGGATCAGCCCGATCACAGGAACTTCATAAGTGGTCCCCTGCCAGACAGTGAGATTAACGGTTTCTTTATTGAAAAATGCAAGTGTGCCGACAATAAAGAGGAACATTACTATCAGAAATACTGAAAATTTTGCCATATTATTGTTTTTGCCTCTCTAAATTTATCCTTGGAGCATCTATCCAGAGCTTTTCGAGATCGTAATAAGCCCTTGTTTCCTCATTGAAAATATTAATGACTATATCGCCGTAATCTATCAGGACCCAGCGTGCAGAATTCAGCCCTTCTTTCCCAAGAGGGAGTATACTGTCTTTTGAAAAACTCTCCTGTATAGCTTCCGCAATGGCCCTTATTTGTGCAGGGTTGTCACCCGAACAGATCACAAAATAGTCTGCAATAGTGGAAAGGTCTTTTAATTCGAGAATAACTGTGTCTTTGGCTTTTTTGTCGAGGGCTATCTCTACTGCCCTGAGAGCCTTTTTTTTGCTTTTGTTAATGAAGTGATTCTCCCTTTTCAATTGTAGGGGAGACCCGATGGGTCACCCGGACAGGGGCAATCGCCCCTACATATACAATTTACCTGACATTATATAGGATTCTGCTGAATCAGGCAATAAATATTTTACAGTTTTACCCGATATTATCAAGTTTCTAATATTTGAGGCCGAAATATCAAGTCCGGTGACCTTACATAAAATTCCCTTTTGCTTCCGGGATATGTCAAAAGAAAAGAGATTTTTATTACTTCTATCAAGTTCCTTTAGTATTTTTTTCGATACCTTTTTGAGGTAAGGAGATGATGAAAGATCCGCAAATGCAAAGCCCGGTCTTGCTATGATAACCATGTTTGTAAGATTAACGATCCTGTCAGGCTGTTTCCAGTGCGGCAGATCAAGAAAGGCGTCTATTCCAAGTATAAAATACATTTCACTTTCAGCATATTTATTCCTTAATTTCATGATTGTGTCAATAGTGAATGATTTGCCTTTTATTTTTATCTCAATATCCGATATTTCAAAACCGGGATTATCTGCTATTGCATCATTCACCATTTTATAACGATGGCCGGCTTTAATTAGTTCGGGTTTTTCAAAAGGCGTCTTGCCGGCAGGTATAAAAAGCACTTTATCGAGAGAAAGTTTTTCAAGAACTTCCTGGGCCGTCCTGAGATGTCCATAGTGGATCGGATTGAATGTCCCTCCGTAGATGCCGAGTTTCATTCAAACCCTCAACTGCCCGCTGCCCAGAACAATAAATTTCGTGCAGGTAAGCTCTTCAAGCCCCATGGGCCCTCTGGCGTGTATCTTGTCAGTTGAGATCCCCATCTCTGCGCCGAGGCCGAACTGAAAACCATCGTTCAATCTCGTGGACGCGTTTACGAACACTGCCGATGAATCTACTTCGCGCAGGAAGCGCATCGACCTTTCATAGTCTTTAGTTACGATTGAATCAGAGTGCGCGGAACTGAATTTTGCAATGTGATCCATCGCGTCATTGATATCTTTGACTATTTTTATGTTTAAGATCTTATCAAGGTATTCAGCATAAAAATCTTCTTCTTTAGCTGTCTCGAGAGATTTATCGATCTTTCTCGTTGTGATGCATCCCTTCAGCAAAACTTTGGCATCTTTGAATCGTTTGATCATGGAAGGAAGGAACTTCTTTGCGATCTTTGCGTCAACAAGCATGGTTTCCATTGCATTGCAGGTGCCGGGACGCTGTACCTTTGAGTTAAAACATATTTCCTCAGCCATATGCAGATCTGCATCACGGTCTACAAATACATGACACACGCCCTTGTAATGCTTAAGGACAGGAATTCGTGAATTTTCTGTGACCGCCCTGATAAGCCCTTCTCCGCCTCTCGGGATAATAAGGTCGATTATACCCTCGAGTTTTAACATTTCCATTATCGCTTCTCTCTCAGGAATATTGATAAATGTAACTATACCCTCGTGAAGGCCCTCTGCCTTTGCAACCCTCCTTAAAATATTCACTATTGCTAAATTAGAATTGATAGCTTCTGAACCTCCGCGAAGTATTACCGCATTGCCGGCTTTAAGGCATAACCCTGTTGCATCCGCAGTTACATTCGGTCTTGACTCATAGATAATCCCGATAACCCCGATCGGCACACGCATCTTTCCGACCATCATTCCATTAGGCCTTTTCCTCATCTTGGTGACTTCGCCTACAGGGTCCGGCAGGGACGCAATCTCAATAAGCCCCTTAGCCATTTCATCTATCCTTTGATCGGTAAGGGTAAGCCTGTCGATCATGGCTTTTGATAAGCCTTTCTTTTTGGCAGCGACAGTATCTTTGCTGTTAGCTTTCTTCAGCTCTTTTGCTTTTTTTCTCAATGCCTCAGCCATTTTCACGAGGGCGCTGTTTTTCTTTTCAGATGAAACACTTGCAATAGACCGGGCCCCTTCCTTTGCTTCCTTTGCCTTTTGCAGAACAAATGATTTTATATCCATAAAAACCTCCAGTTTAATTAACAATGAACAATTAGTAATGAACAATTAAGGAATTAACTTTCCATAATTACTCACTGTTAATTACTAATTATTAATTGTTTTTCGGTTTATTTTATCATATAGAATATTAAAACTGGTTGACGTGAGAACATTTCATCGGCTTAAGAAAATATTGTATTATGCCGAAATGATAGCAGACACGGTTAACTTTATAAATGAACAGAAGAAAAAGATCATCAGCATTAATTCAAAGCAAAAATTTGGTATAATAAGCACTTATGTCAATTTTAGATAAACACATTACTGAACTCAAGATCGCATATTTCTCAATGGAGATCGGACTTAAGGATGATATCCCCACTTATTCAGGCGGTTTGGGAGTGCTTGCCGGGGACACGGTTAAATCTGCTGCTGATTTAAATCTTCCTTTTGTGGCGGTGACCCTTATCAGCCGTAAAGGGTATTTCCGTCAGGAGATTGATCCAACGGGACATCAGATAGAGCATCCTTCAGTATGGGACCCTTCAAAGCAGCTTAAAAAAACGGACGTGAAGGTTCTTATTACATTGGACGGCAGGCCTGTCTATATTCAGGCATGGGTCTATTTTGTTGAAAGCCCGAGGGATGGAAGCAGTGTTCCTGTTATATATCTTGATACGGACCTGCCTGAAAATAATCCTGAAGACAGGACGTTAACAGATCATCTCTATGGAGGCGACGAGGCTTACAGGTTAAAACAGGAGGTAATTCTCGGGATAGGCGGCGTCAGGATGCTCAAAAAACTCGGATTCAGTATAAAAAAATATCATATGAATGAAGGCCACGCAGCTTTCCTGACACTTGAACTGCTCCATAAGTTCAAAAAAGATATAGAATCGGTCTGGGATGAATCGCATATATGGGACACTGAATCTGTAAAAAACTTATGCGTTTTTACAACTCATACGCCTCTTGAAGCAGGACATGACAAGTTTTCGTATGACCTTTATAACAGAGTACTCGGAGATTATTTCCCCGAAAAAATCCTGAAAAAACTGGCTGGGGAAAACAAAATCAATATGACCCTCCTTGGTTTTAATCTGAGCAACTTTGTTAACGGTGTGGCAAAAAAACATGGAGAAGTGTCGAAATCCATGTTCCCCGGTTATGTAATCAACGCAATAACAAACGGGGTGCATTCGTATACATGGACCTGTGATGAAATGAAAAAAGTCTTTGACAAATATCTTCTTGGCTGGGCCAACGAACCCGAAATATTTGTCAGAGTCGGCGCCATACCGGATGAGGAGCTATGGGGCGCCCATATGGAGGCAAAGAAAAAACTGATCTCTTACGTCAATTCCATATCGGATACCAATATGGATACCGGAACCCTCACAATAGGTTTTGCACGAAGGGCTACAGCATACAAAAGGGCAGACCTTTTGTTCACAGATATCAAGAGGCTTGAGAAGATCGCTGCCGGTAAGATACAGATCATTTATGCCGGAAAAGCTCACCCAAAAGATACAGTAGGCAAACAATTGATCGAGAAGATATTTACTTACTCACAACAATTAAAGGGTAAGATCAAGATCGCTTTTGTTCAGAATTACAATATGGAGGTGGCACTGAAACTCGTCTCGGGTGTAGACGTATGGCTGAACACCCCGCTGCGTCCTCTTGAGGCGTCAGGCACAAGCGGGATGAAGGCCGCGCACAATGGGGTAATGAATTTCAGTGTGCTTGACGGCTGGTGGATCGAAGGACATATAGAAGGGTATACAGGCTGGTCGATCGGCCCTGCCCCGACAGAAATAAGCCCCGACAACAATATGAACAAAATAGACGCTGAAGACCTGTATTATAAACTTGAAAAGGCAATAATCCCTCTATATTACAATGACCGCAAGCAGTGGATAAGAATGATGCAGAATGCCATCGGCAAGAACGCCTACTATTTCAACAGCCACCGGATGATGCGCAGGTACGTCACCGAAGCGTACATAAGATAACTATCTCAATTCACTATGTTTTTGTTCCAGGGACTTGATTTTTCCATGAAATGACAAAAGAGCGTCTCTCAGTTTTTCTCTCGATGTTTCCCCTGACTCAACAAGAGCGATAATCCCTGAAAACTCGGAATCGATATGTTGCAGAACATCTTTTTTGCAAAGATGGGCTTTTTCAAGTACGTCCAACATTTTATTGGCTTCAATAATGAAAGACTTGATATACATGTCATCCTTATTTCTAACATTGAGCCTTCTATTATAATCACCTGTCATTATTAATCTCATCTCGGTCTTTAATCTTTGGAAAGGGCCCAGGAAACGATGCGAAAAGTGCATAGTAAGAACAATTACTATCACAATATATCCGACTATCAGTATGACAAATGATAAAGCGCTCTGCCCTACATTTTCGCTAAGTTTTGTTGCTATAAAAGTGAAAAAGGCGGTAACAAGCAGTGACCAGAGGATTATCATCGCTATTGAGAAGCGGACTTCCCTGGGGGCAAAATGTTTCTGTGCAATTTTTCTTTCTAACATTTGAGATTATTTTATCATATTATTGATAAAACTTGACTGTAAGTTGGATCACAGCTTATCCGCTACACTGCAGAAGGCTGAATCTATTTAGGGTCTTCGCGTAAGAGTGTGGGTTAATTCCTGTCTCCCCCTTTGAAAAAGGGGGATGAAGGGGGATTTTATAATTATAATCTCTTCCATATTT
>JAGVGM010000120.1 GCA_020057065.1 Thermodesulfovibrionia bacterium | reverse complement strand
AGCGTCACTTCATCCGCAAATTCAATATCTCCGCCGATAGGCAGTCCGTATGCGATCCTTGTAATTTTAATTCCCAGAGGTTTCAGAACCTGCGATAAATACTGGGCAGTGGTTTCACCTTTTGTGTTAGGATTTGTAGCAATTATAACCTCCGAAATGCCGCCCTGTTTCACCCTGTTAACGAGTTCGCCGATCTTTAACCTTTCGGGAGTGATGCCGTCAATGGGAGAGAGAGCCCCGAGTAGCACGTGATAGAGACCGTTGTAGATCTTCGTGTTTTCAATAACAATGAGGTTGCTTGGTTCTTCAACAACACAGATCGTGTTCTTATTCCTCTGAGGGTCTTTGCAGATGGAGCAGACGTCCTCTTCAGTAATATTAAAACACTGCCTGCAGAAGCGCGCCTTCTTCTTTATTTCAATGATCGCATTTGCTATGGCAAAGGCTTCTTCCTCCGGTATCCCCATAATAAAAAATGACAAGCGCTGGGCAGTCTTCCTGCCGATACCGGGAAGCCTTGTAAGTTCATTTATAAGATTTTCAACAACACCGCTATTCATATAAATAAATCCGAATATCGAAAATCGAAATCCGAAACAAATTCAAATCTTGCAAATACAAATTTTCAAAACAACATGCATATTGTACGGCTTGGGTTTTGTTCATTTGAATTTTGATATTGTTTTGTATTTCGTGCTTCGAATTTCGTATTTTTTTAATCTATCCGAAAAGATTTCCCATTCCCGGAAGATTCATCCCTCCTGTAAGTTTACCCATGTCCTCTGAGACCATTTGCTGTGCCCTTCGCAGGGCCTCATTTACGGCTGCAACTATCAGGTCCTGGAGCATTTCTATATCATCAGGATTCACGACATCACGTTCAATTTTAATAGAGATAATCTCCATGGCTCCGTTTGCTGTGACAACAACCATACCTCCTCCGGAAGAGACCTCAACAGTCTTCTTTTTTGACTCTTCCTGGATTTTCCCCATTTCCTGCTGCATTTTCTGGGCCTGTTTCATAAGGTCGCCAAGCATTTTCTTTGACATATGTCCTCCATTTTCTTTAATAATTATTCGTTACTCTCACCATCTTCAAGCGGTTTGACATTTACCAGTGAACTGTTGAAAATTCTCATTGCGTCCTGAACTATCGGTTCAGCAAAAACATCCTTTTTTATTTTATTTAGATCTTTCTTTGTTTCTTTTTGTGGAAGCGAGGCGATTTTTAATTTAATTTTATGTCCGCTCAGGCTTTCAAGTAATGCTTCAATTACAGAGATGTTTTTCTTTATTGAATCGGCAAGAACAGACATCCCGCCATTAAAACCTATAGTAAGCTCTGTTGCCGTGAGGTTGATCAATCTGGCCTCTGCAAGTTTACAGACAAGAAGATTATCCTGATGTTCGAGATGTTCAAGCAGTTTCCTCCAAAGGTCCTCTTTATTTATTATCGGTGCGTTAATATCTCTGTCAGATTGTTTTATCTGTTCTGTTTTTTTTTCTGCGGGTGGTTCAGCTTTCTGTCCGGAAAATCCCCCTATATCCCCCTTTTCCAAAGGGGGAATTAATTCCCCTCTATCAAGACCAACAGTAGGTGCTTTAAGCAGGGTTAGGGGTGTGTTCCCCGTTGTTCCGGGTGAAGACTCTCGCACATAATCCTGATCCCCCGGCTCGTCAAGCATTTTAAGAATGTTTTCAACCGATGTCATCCCTTTTATAAATGATGTTCTGAGAAGCCCAAGTTCGAAAGTGTATCTTGGGTTTATAGCATTTTTCACCTCGTACTCAAGCCTGAGGAGTTCAGAAAGAAGTGCTGTCAGCTCTTCGATGCTGGTGCCTGATGTCATCCTGCGCAATTTCTGTATTTCGTCTTCAGAAAACTCCAGGAGTTCTTTGTCTCCCTGGGTAACTTTCAGAACAGCCAGGTCTCTGAAATGTTCAACAAGTTGCTTTAGGATCTGCCTCAGATCGTTACCTCTATCTGTCAGCTCTTTGATGATGGAAAGCGTTTCGGAAATATTCCCATTCAGAATGGTTTCTGTCAGATTTGAGATGATCTCCGCTTCCGGCAGCCCTAAAAGGACCTGAAGTTCTTCTTCTGTGATCTCATCGCTGAAAGAGTATGCCTGATCCAGTAAGGTAAGGGCGTCTCTCATACTGCCGTCAGCCGCTTTTGCTAACATATCCAGCGCCGATTCCTTTATATTTATTTTTTCTGATCCGGTAATTTTTTTAAGCTGTTCTTTTATCATGTTCCTGGTAACCCTGCGAAACGAATGGTGCTGACATCTGGACAGGATTGTAACAGGCACTTTCTTGGGCTCTGTAGTTGCAAATATAAAGACGACATGAGGCGGTGGTTCTTCAAGTGTTTTCAGAAGCGCATTAAAGGCAGATGTGCTCAACATATGCACTTCATCAATTATGTATATCTTATATTTGCCGCCTGACGGGGCATATTTCACTGTTTCCCTTAATTCTCTGACCGCATCAACGCTATTATTAGAGGCGCCGTCAATTTCAAAAACATCAATCGAAGCCCCTTCTGTAATTGCCTTGCAGCTTTCACATGTGCCGCAAGGCTCGCTGTCAGTCCTTTGCTGACAGTTCAAGGCTTTTGCAAGAATACGCGCAGTAGATGTTTTACCCACACCCCTTGGTCCCGAGAACAAATAGGCATGCGCTATCTTCCCGCTGGACAATGCATTTTTAAAGGTTTTCGCAACCGTCTCCTGTCCTACGAGATCGTCGAAACTCTGAGGCCGCCATTTTCTTGCAAGTACAATATAGCTCATAATTTTTAAGTTCAGAGTTAAAGAGTTATGAGTTAAGAGTTATAAAAGAGAGGATTTCACTAAACAACTTTTTAACTCCTGACTCATAACTCCTAAACTCTTATTGTAAGGCCGGGCCTTCAGGTAATCCTGCGGCACACAGGATAACCGCTTACCGTTGCTTCCTTCCGGACCTGGCGGGGTTTACAGCATACTGTTGCACAGGGCCCAAAGACCCGACCGTAAAAGTTAGCCGTCAGCGATCAGCCTTCAGCAATCAGCTAACTAACCATTAAGATAAGAAAAAGTAACTTTTTCTTTATAGCTGAAAGCTGATCGCTAATGGCTGTATGCTGTCTTACTGGCGGAGAGGGAGGGAGTCGAACCCTCGAGACGGTATTAGCGTCTACACGATTTCCAGTCGTGCTCCTTCGGCCACTCGGACACCTCTCCAGTATAGCTTATAGCTATCAGCTTATAGCCGTTAGCATTGTAGAAAAAATTGCTTTGCAAATTTCCCTGGAATAAAGAATAATTTTGATCCGATTCTGATTTATGACGGAGTTAGTTTAACATTTTTTAATCCGGTTTTGTATTACCTCTTCCCCTCTCTCATTACGCAACGTACTTCCTGAAAAAAGATATTCACAAAATTGATAATATCGTTTTTTAACCCGGCTTCCCCAGTTAGCTGCTTTCAACGCTGGATCAATGTGTTCAGCTCTTGTCTCAGCTTCGTTCATGTGATTATCAGATCACCATAATCAACTCACCATAACCGGACAACAAAGCATCATGGGTGATAAATATCATAGGCTCGCACTTTGCCTGAGCAATCAGGATACGATCAAACGGGTCTGTATGGATTGGCAAAAGCTTTTCCACATAAGCAGCATGTTCAGCTGTGACAGAAAGCAGACGATATCCCGCCTCCTGAAAATACCCAAGCGCCTCGTCACCGGAAATAGGCATATTCCCACGGCCAAGGCTGTGCTTGATAGATATCTCCCAGATCGAGGCAGCGCTCACAGTGATCTCATTATTAGCAGACATAATCAGACTGAGGGCTAATTGCGGCAGTTTAGGATCGTCAGTTATTGCCCAGAGAGCTACGTGGGTATCAAGAAGAAGCTTCACTCATGCCCCTCGGTAAAGAGCTTACGAATGGCATCGTTATCAGCATCAATTGATTCCGGCACATGGAATTTCCCCTTTGCAACCCCTATCCGCTTATCTACAGGAAGGGGGTTTAAAGATACAAGGCGGGCAATAGGCTTTCCGTTGCGGGCAATTACAACCTCATGCTCGCGGCCGCTTTCTATTGATTCTAACAACTTGGAAAGATTTGTTTTTGCTTCAAATATGTTTACAGAATGCATAAGACACCTCCTTAAAAGCTTAGCTAAGGTTAGTTTAGCAGATTAAAAATGGTATTGCAACTCACCCGCAACTGCCTCTTCCCATCTCCTCTTGCGCAACGCATTTCCTGAAAAAAAGATATTCAGAGGATTGATAATATCGTTTTTTTACGGCATGGTCTACACTGAATTGATTTTTTATTCGGTTGTCGTCAATTTGATTTACAGGTCAATGGCAACGATATCTATCGGTTACCTTCAGATTTAGGGTCTTCGCGTAAGAGTGTGGGTTAATTCCTGTCTCCCCCTTTGAAAAAGGGGGATGAAGGGGGATTTTATAATTATAATCTCTTCCATATTT
>JAGVGM010000012.1 GCA_020057065.1 Thermodesulfovibrionia bacterium | reverse complement strand
GTATCAAAAGGTTCAGGATATCGCAGTTAAAGCCGTTGAAGGTTCGTCAAGCCTTAAATCATTTACAAACCTTCAACAGCTAGTGGCAGAACAGACCAGAAAGCAATCACAGGAAAAGTAGAATTTTCTGACATCTTGCTTTCAACTTGAGGTGCCGGCCTGGCACCTCAAGTTGAAACACTTGCCAAATTCATCATACAGTATCTAAAAACCCAACCAAAAAAATCACCAATCTTCATCAAACCTTAACCCATTTGTAATCATACCGTAACAAGAGTCTGTTATTAATAAAGTCAGCATTAAGAAAAAGTATACAAAGGAGGATTTGTAAGGAAGTGAAATATCACATTGTTGAAGAAGGTGGTTTCTGTCTCATAAAGGTATCAGGTAAGACCAGAAAGAATGAAGCCGTCATGGCAAAGGGGGGGCTCTCTCCCTATCTCAAGGAAAAAGGCATTAAGGTGATTATGGACATGAAGGAATTGGAAAAGTTTGAACCAACTCTAATGGGATTTCTCAATAGTATCAGAAAAGAGGTCAACCTCTTAAAAGGGGGGTTGAAGTTATGCTCCTTGAAACCGGAGATAATGAACTATATAAGGCAAAATCGTCTGGATCATATCTTTCGGATCTATGAAAATAGAGAAATGGCCAAAAAGAGTGAATGGAGGGGTTGTGTCTGAAGATAACCATATCGAGGAAATGCACCCCAACATCTTTTGGCTTAAGGGAGAGGGCACCAGCAGCCATAGCTATCTTATCAGGGGTGATTATAAAAATGTCCTTATTGATTCCGGGGTAGACAAAAACTTCTCCAGATTGCAAGAGGCCTTGCTAAGATTGGGATTTAAGGTCAGAGACATTGACATAGTGATCAATACCCATGAACACTTCGATCATATCGGAGCGAATCGCTATTTTCAGGATTATGCCTTAATTGCTGCCCATCGCTTTGCTGCTACTAAGATCACCGTAGAAGACAGGTACGTTACCATGTATAAGTCGGGGGACATTAACGAGCCATCCCTTAAAGTCCACCTCTGGTTGGAAAACAGGTTTCGTTTTGATCTGGGAAACTACAGTCTGGAAGTGGTGCACACCCCTGGTCATAGTTCCGGTTCAATCTGCATCTATGAGTTTACCCGGAAGATCCTTTTTACCGGGGATACTCTCTTTGCGGGGGGGACTCTCTCTTACATTGGTGAGTCCGGCAGTGTCGGTGATTATATCAATTCTATCAGCCTTCTGGAGACAAGGAAGATAACCGAGCTCTATCCAGGACACGGGGAAGTCTCAAAGACCCCGGAAGAGGATATGAAAAGAGCCATTCTAAACGCAAGGGCACTTTTAAAGGATGAGGAAGGAGTAGAGGTTACCCATTTTCGGGAAGGTTCTTAGCATTTTAATCGAATCTTAACCTAAGAGTAATCAAACTGTAATAAAACTGAGGTAATCTAACGACATAAGTTTTTAAGGTTGCTCTATTTATATCAATCACTTTAACAGTAGTTTGATTTATGTAAACAATCGTTGCGGGTGAATATCCGCAGGTTATTCGGCGCTAACACCCGGCGCCCATGCCTCACAATCAGCAGCAAGTTCACCTCCTGTCTTGCTGCTGATCCGCAGCGATTATATACACAAACGTGGGGTTTCGAGGTAATAAAAAGGCTATCAGGGAGCCTGCAAGCATCAAACCTGATAGCCCGGCGACATACCTGCGGGGCTGTTGTCCCTTGTCGTATGCCTTCTCTTTTTTACCACAGACTATCCCGCAAATCAAGCAAATAGGAAGGGGGGATGTGGAACAGAGGAAAACTGACAGACTTTGCAAGTTGCAATTAAAAAAACAGACTATCTATAAA
Organism: Thermodesulfovibrionia bacterium; assembly: GCA_020057065.1. GTDB lineage: Bacteria > Nitrospirota > Thermodesulfovibrionia > UBA6902 > UBA6902 > SURF-23. Next base: position 3,229 of record JAGVGM010000012.1, on the reverse strand, counting down.
TTTAATATGAAATGGAGGAGTTAATTATTAACAAAGCGTTTATCAGCATACAGCGAAGACACACCAATTAAAAAGAGAAAGAAAGGAGATAGAGATGGTTAGAGATAAAAAAAGGGTTTTGATATCTATTCTTGGTAGCCTGCTGGTTTGGGTATTCCTGGCATCTTCGCTCTGGGCTGCTGAGGCCGATGTAGTAGATCTGATCAATCTGCTGAAGAATAAAAACATTGTTACCCAGCAGGAAGCGTATGATCTATTGAAGGAAGCCACTACCAACAGTCAGAAGGAACGAACGGAGATAAAAGAAGATATCCTCAAGTCAGCCGCAAAAGGGGGGTTTTTGCCTCCGGCGCTGAAAGGTTTTAAGCTTGGCACTACGATTTTTGCGGAGTGGAATGAACAAGATAAAGACAACGGTGTGTCCACAAATCAGTTTGTCTTGAATCGGGCCTATCTGACGTTAACAAAAGACGTAAATGACTGGCTTGGAGCGAATGTAACCACGGATATTTTTACATCAAAAGACGCAAACGATAAAGGGAATGGATGGGAAGTCCGTTTGAAAAATGCCTACGCTAATATCAAACTGCTGGAAACGACGACGCTTGCCGGTTTGATCCCCACTCCTTCAGATGCTTACGATTCAGCTATCTGGCCATACCGTGTCCAGGGCAAACATCTGCTTGACGAAACGGGGGTCCAGTCTTCGGCGGATTTCGGCATTTCCAACCAGGGGACGTTTGGCGGTTACATGGACGACGAATACCTCAAGTTTGCAGCCAAGCCTTTTGCAGGCAAATGGGGCGGATATGTAGTCGGTATTTTTAACGGCGCCGGATATTCAAATTCGGAGGCCAACAATAACAAGGTCGTTTCCGGCGTGGTCTATTTACGTCCCCTTCCCACTGTTCCGGTGCTAGAAGGATTTCAGTTGGCTTACACGGGTACGTACGGGAAGGCCAATACAAAATTCGCTACCGGGAATACCAATGATTATCCCGACTGGGAGATGAATATTGCTCAGGCCTCTTTACAGCACAAAATGTTTACCATCATGGGACAGTACTACTGGGGCAAGGGTACCCATACGTCATCCGAGCAAAATAAACGCGAAGGGTACCTGGCAGAGGCATTTGTGCGTATCCCTGGTCTGGAGAAACTTCGCCTGTTTGGCAAGTATTATGACTATGATCCCAATACGGACATCAGTGGCAATAAATACGAAACCTATGTTGGCGGCCTGTCTTATGACTTGTCCAAAGAGTTCATGCTTTTTACCGCTTATGAAAATAGAAATTATGAAGTTCAGACGGCAAGCTCAGTTGATTACAATCAATATCAAGTCGGTTTCCAGCTTAAGTTCTAGGCGAAAGGTATTTCCTTCTCTTTCACGGCCGGTTTAGTCAGGAAGCGTATCATGAAGAAGTCGGTAAGAAAAAGGCTTACAGAGGGTAAGATGGAATTCGGACAGGGAAGACATAGAGTATACACTTCCCTGCCCGAAGTGAGTCTAATTCATCTGGTAAACGATGGGAATCTGAAAGCCAGAGAGGAACTTCTCAGAAGGATGCTCATGAGGATACAAAGAAAAGGAGGGGGAATCTCGATGGGATCGTAACCAAAACTTAATACAATCGTAACATGACTGTAACATTTGTCTGGTATAAGAACAATAATACAATAATGGAGGATGAAAGAATGAATAAGATAATATCTGTTTTTATTGGATTGGCAATTAGTTTTTTGGCCTTTGGCAGTTCATTTGCTGGTAATACTATTAATGGTGCCGGGGCAACATTCCCCTATCCTGTGTATTCTGCATGGGCATATGAGTATAACAAGGTTAGCGGGGTAAAACTCAACTATCAGTCTATAGGTTCAGGCGGGGGGATAAGGCAGATTGTAAACAAAACCGTGGATTTTGGAGCCTCTGATGCGCCTCTTAAACCGGAGGAACTCAAGAAAAACAATCTAATCCAATTTCCTGCTGTTATTGGAGGGGTTGTCCCTGTGGTTAACATTCGTGGTATAAAAGCAGGCGAACTGAGGCTTGATTCGGATATACTCTCCATGATATATCTTGGGGAGATAAACTACTGGGATAATGAGAAGATAAAGCAAATAAATCCTGGTAAAGCACTTCCTCATAAAGAGATTACCGTTGTTCACAGATCTGACGGGTCAGGTACGACTGCAATATTTACCGATTACCTGAGCGTTATATCTTCCGATTGGAAAGAAAAGGTCGGTGCAGGAACCTCTGTAAAGTGGCCTGTTGGTATTGGAGGCAAGGGCAATGAGGGTGTGGCAAACTATGTAAAGAGGCTTGACTATTCCATAGGGTACGTTGAATTCGCCTATGCAAAACAGAATAGCCTTGCACATACGATCCTGAAAAATTCCGCAGGCCAATTTGTTGAACCATCCTTTAACAGTTTCAAAGCGGCAGCGGATTCGGGTGATTTTGACCCGAAGAAAGACTTCTATCTCTGGCTAAACAATGCCCCTGGCAAGAAGGCATGGCCTATAGCAGGCGCAACATTTATACTCCTTGCAAAGGAGAAGAAAGGGTCGAATATCAATGTGGTTAAGTTCTATGAGTGGGCATTCGAAAAAGGGGACAAAACAGCCGAGGAACTCGTATATATTCCTCTTCCTGTATCGTTGAAGAACAAAGTAAGGGCATACTGGAAGTCCTACAACATTTATTAGGCCGCTTTACGACCGCAAAGTCTATAAACAAACTGTTGAAAAGACGGGGACAGAAGAGTATAATTTCTCTGTCCCTGTTTTTTTCTTCGTCGGGAGTTACAGTTAAAAAGAAAGACTTTCGCCAATGCGTCATAAAAAGAATCCTGTTGACTTAATCTTTTTGCTTGTCTCCGGCCTTGCATCCCTGTCGGTCATCGCATTGATAGTTGGTATTCTCTTTACATTAATCTCTGAGTCATCCCTCTCTATAGAGAAGTTTGGTTTATGGGGATTTATTTCTTCAACGGACTGGAACCCGGTAAAAGAGTCATTCGGGGCAGCGACTAATCTCTTCGGAACAGCGATAACAACAGTATTGTCCATATTAATAGCTGTGCCTGTGGCGATCGGTATTGCCATATTTGTAACCGAAATAGCGCCAAACTTCCTCAAAGGACCAATTGGCGCTGCCATAGAACTGCTGGCGGCTATACCGAGCATCATCTATGGAATGTGGGGACTATTTACCCTTGCACCC
>JAGVGM010000246.1 GCA_020057065.1 Thermodesulfovibrionia bacterium | reverse complement strand
TCCTTTTAAATCCCCCCTTTGGAAAAGGGGGTTAGGGGGATTTTTTAAACAATCCCTACCTGATGATACCCCGTCCGCTTGCGGCGGGGAGTCTTCATTGTTCGTTCTGTTTTAATAAGGACATGGTACGTATGGTGAAAGGGCTTGGCTCATGGGTCAGGTTTAGAAGCGTTGATAATCTGATTGCGGAAATTGAGATAATTCAGCGATCGAAAAAATACGGTATATTGACTTTCATGATGATACGTTTATCTTAAAATGCAAATGGTTGTTCGAATTCCTGGATACGTATGCAAGTAAATTTTCAATTCCATTTACATGTAATGTTCGTGCTGACTTAGTAGATTTGGATATGGCAAAGGCGCTAAAAGCAGCCGGATGCTCCCGTGTAAGTTTCGGTCTTGAATGCGGGAATGAAAGCCTGCGGAATCTTTTGTTGAAAAAGAGTCTTACGGATGACCAGATCCGGAAAGCAGCAGCTTTTTTACATCAAGTTAATATTCCTTTTTTTACTTACAATATGATGGGATTGCCGGGAGAGCGTCTTGAAGATGCATTTAAGACATTAGAATTAAATATCGAAATAGGGGCACAATGCGCGTGGACAAGTGTTTTTCAGCCTTTCCCCGGCACTGAACTTGCGGAGTATTGTCTGGAACATGGCTTTCTGGACAAACCAATCAGCACTGACGAACCGGTGGATACTCATACTCACAGTCTGCTTCGCCAGCCTGATATTGATAAGGTTGTAAGACTGCAGAAGTTTGTTTACATTGCCATCAGGTTTCCCGGCACTGTGAGATTTATTAAGAAGCTGATTGATTATAATTTCCCAACCGTTTACTATTATATTCATCGGATATCTGACCGGATTTTCTATTTTCGTAAGGCATATCAAGCAACCTGGATTGGTACTTTGAAACATGCTTTGATTGCATGGCGACACTACCGATAAAAAAAGCAGCTTAATTTTTATACTTTTGATATTTGTGACATGCTTGTAATTATTGATTCGTGAAATCATAAGTGTAAGTTAAATGCTCAAAGGCTGTAAAAATTCATGATTATATTCGTAATTTAGATTATTTATGAAAGAGTATTCTATTTTTTCTCAGTATTTTTCTCAGCAAACATTGAAATAACGCTGTAATTAAGATATATTTATTTAATGACAATAAAAGCTTTGATTACCGGTATAACTGGTCAGGATGGTTCATATCTTTCAGAATTGCTCTTATCAAAGGGTTACGAAGTTCATGGACTTATTCGTAGAGCAAGTACATTTAATACAAAGAGGATTGACCACCTTTATATTGATCCCCATGCTTCAAATGCAAAACTTTTCTTACACTATGGGGATCTTTCGGATGCTGGACAGCTTACTAACCTTGTTTACAATATTCAGCCGAATGAAATTTACCACCTTGGCGCCCAGAGCCATGTGAGGGTAAGCTTTGATATGCCTGAATACACAGGTGACATAACCGCGCTGGGAACAACAAGACTTCTTGAGGCTATTAGAAGAAGTGGCATTAAAACGAAATTTTATCAGGCATCTTCATCAGAGATGTTTGGCTCTACCCCTCCGCCCCAAAATGAGCTAACATCTTTTCATCCAAGAAGCCCTTATGCTGCAGCAAAAGTTTATGCTTACTGGATGGCGGTTAATTACAGGGAAGGTTATAATATATTTGCCTGTAATGGGATTCTTTTTAACCACGAGTCACCGAGGAGAGGTGAGACTTTTGTTACCAGAAAGATTACAAGGGCGATAGCAAATATAATATCAGGCAAACAGAAAAAACTTTACCTTGGCAATCTTGAAGCCAAGAGAGACTGGGGATATACTCCTGAGTATGTAGTTTGCCAATGGCTGATGCTTCAACAGGATGCACCGAGTGATTATGTGATTGGCACTGGCGAAAGCCATTCAGTAAGAGAGTTTATTGAGCTTGCTTTTCATTATACTGGTGTTGAACTTGAGTGGAAAGGCGACGGTTTAAACGAAAAAGGCCTTGTTTGCTCACTGAATCAGGATTTAGCTCCTAACTTGATAATTGGCGATAGCATTGTTGAGATTGATTCACATTATTTCAGACCTGCAGAGGTAGATTACCTTCTTGCAGATGCTTCAAAAGCACGGGATAAGCTTGGTTGGGAACCAAAGGTAACATTTAAAGAACTTGTTAAAATCATGGTTGATGCAGATTTGGAGATGACAGGCATAAATCCACCGGGAGAAGGCAAAAAGATTTTGCATGATAAGGGAATACACTGGACTACTAACCAGGTAGCGATGTTATAAGAATTATAGATTAAGACTTCGTAAAGATGCCATTCTTATATTCATGATGAAGGAAAATTCCAAGATATACATAGCTGGGCATAGAGGTATGGTAGGCTCTTCATTGATGCGTATCCTTCAATCCAAAGGATATACAAATATTGTTACACGCCTGCATTCTGAACTTAACCTTACACGTCAAACGGAAGTCGAGAACTTTTTTGAAAAAGAAAGACCCGAATATGTTTTTCTTGCTGCAGCAAAAGTCGGTGGAATATTAGCAAATGACACTTATAAAGCAGAGTTTATTTATGACAACATTATGATAGCAGTTAACGTTATTCACTCATCATATATTTATGGAGTAAAAAAACTTCTCAATCTTGGCTCCTCCTGTATTTATCCAAAGTTCGCACCGCAACCAATGAGAGAAGATGCCCTTCTTACAGGAAGTCTCGAGCCTACAAACGAGCCGTATGCGATAGCAAAAATAGCAGCTTTAAAACTTTGCAGATATTATAATGAACAATATAGAACGAACTACATATGTGTCATGCCAACAAACTTGTATGGACCATTTGATAATTTTAACCTTGAAACATCCCATGTTTTTGCCGCGCTTATAAGAAAATTCTATCTTGCCAAACTCTTAAGATGCGGTGATTTTAGAAAAATAAGAAAGGACATTGAGAGATATTCACTTGGCTTTGGATTAGATAAAGAGGTTATGCTTGACAGCGAGGAGTCTCTAATATCCGCACTTAAGAAGATCGGCGTGACTGAAGATCATGTATTAATATGGGGAACGGGAGAGGTCTACAGAGAATTTTTGTGTGTAGACGATCTTGCAGGGGCTTGTGTCTTTCTGATGGAAAATATTAATTATCAGGATATAGGCGAGTTTGTAAATATTGGAACTGGAGCGTATATGAAAATAAATGAACTTGCAGATATTATAAAAGGGATAGCGGGATTTGAAGGTAAGATAAAACACGACCCTTCCAAGCCAGACGGCACACCGAGAAAACATCTTGATGTTAATAAGATTAGAAGGTTAAGTTGGGAACCAAAGATATCTTTTGAAGAAGGAATAAAAAAAACATACGATTGGTATTGCAACAGAATTATTATGGAAGAATAGATTGGGGTTAACTGATTGACAAAGGCAGAAAGGATAGAATATTTTGATTCAGTTGCACATGATAGAGAAAAGTGGAGAAAAAGAGGAGCATATTATCATGGAGAACTTGAAAAATATTTACGATTTTTGATTCCTTCCAATGCATCTATTCTTGAAATCGGCTGTGGCACGGGAGAGTTACTGGCATTCTTGAATCCTATCAAGGGGCTTGGTATTGATATAAGTCCTAAAATGATAGGAATAGCAAGGGGAAAATTTCCCCATCTGCAGTTTACAGTTGGTGATCTTGAAAATCTTCAGGTAAAAGAAAAATTTGATTATGTTGTTATTATCGAGACTATAGGACATGTTGACGATATCCAACTAGCATTTAAGGAATTGCATAAAGTTTGCAAGCCTGAAACACGGTTGATTATTGTTTATTACAATTACCTCTGGCAGCCTATTTTAAAATTTTCTGAGGCTGTTGGCCTGAGAATGAAGCATTTGTTACAGCATTGGCTTCCACTTGAAGATATTTCAAATCTTTTATATTTAAACGATTTTGAAGTTATAAAAAAGGGGTATCGATTTTTATTGCCCATATATATCCCTTTTATCTCAACCTTCTTTAATAAATTTCTTACAAATATGCCATTTTTCTGGAAGCTTTCTTTAAATGAAATTGTAATTGCCAGACCCATAGAAGTAAGAAAACAACCTGAAGAAGTAACATGCTCGGTTATAGTTCCCTGCCGTAATGAAAGAGGAAATATTGAGCAGGCAGTAATAAGAATACCTAATATGGGAAAGCATACTGAGATCATATTTGTTGAAGGCCATTCTGAAGACGGAACGCTTGAGGAATGTGAAAGGGTAAAAACTGGATACTCTGAGAAAGACATAAAAGTTTTAGTGCAGGATGGAAAGGGTAAAGGTGACGCGGTAAGAAAGGGATTTGATCATGCAAAAAATGACATTTTAATGATTTTGGATGCTGATCTTACTGTGCCGCCCGAAGATCTTCCAAAGTTTTTTAACGCCATTGTTTCGGGGAAAGGTGAGTTTATTAACGGTTCACGACTTGTTTATCAAATGGAAAAAGATGCTATGCGTTTTTTAAACCTACTGGGAAATAAATTTTTCAGTAAAGCGTTTACTTATCTTCTTGAACAGCGAATTCGGGATACACTTTGTGGTACTAAAGTCCTTTGGAAGGAGGATTATAAGAAAATATACATAGGAAGGCATTACTTTGGAGACTTTGATCCATTTGGTGATTTTGATTTACTTTTTGGTGCAGTCAAGCTTAACTTGAAAATTGTAGAAATTCCTATTAGATATCGTGAACGGACGTATGGAAGAACTCAAATCAGCCGCTTTAAACATGGCTTACTGCTTTTTAAAATGACTTTTTTTGCTTTGAGGAAAATAAAGATTATTTAGTACACTCCAAACGCTGGTTAAAAAAAGATCATTTCTCATCTGTAATATGTATGTGTACATGCTATTAACTAAATAGAAAATGAAGAAAAATTAATGACATTTTATTATAATAGACATTAATCTAATTAAAAAAATTGTGAGTAATCAAATATGGTAAGGAGAATATAAATGAGTAAATTAGCTATCGTGTCAGAATTCTGGGATTTCTTGAAAGAAAGGAAGAAATGGTGGTTGGCACCTATAGTTATCTTCCTTGTTTTGCTGGGCGCATTGATTATCTTTACAGAAGGTTCTGCTGTAGCCCCATTTATCTATACTTTATTTTAAGTTGTAGCTTAATAAATTAGGGTTAATCAACTATCAGATAAGCAGGACACTTTTGTTTATAGTAGGGGTTCTTAGATTTCAAATAAATCAAATCGTTACTAATGTTATCCTCTAAAAAAACAGAATATTATTATATGTGGGGGATAAAAATCCCTGTTTTTATAATACCGTTTTTACCTCTTTATATTTCACCTTCAATGGTCTTTCCATATGTTACAGGCAAAAACTTTGCTTTCAGGGTACTGGTAGAACTTGCAGCTGTTTTTTGGATTGGACTGATTACAGAGAATAAGAAATATCGATCTAATAATTCAGCAATAGTTTTGTCCATATTGACATTTACCTTTATAGCGGGCCTTGCTGACATTTTAGGGGTAAATCCATATGACAGCTTCTGGTCAAACTATGAGCGTATGGAAGGATATATCACCATACTGCACCTGGCTCTCTATTTCTTGATTATAAGAAGCATACTGCAAACCCGTAAAGAGTGGCTGCTTTTTTTTAATAGTATATTGGCCGGTAGTTTTTTTGTCTGTCTTTATTCGTTAGCTGCACCTACGGCAACTGGAGGTTCGAGGATTTGGATGGAGTATGGCAAGAGGGTTTACGGTACCGTCGGCAATCCACCTTTTCTTGCCGCTTATTTGTTGCTTACAATATTTGTCGGACTTATTGTTTTTCTCAATACTCAAAAAAAGTACTTAAAAGTTTTTTATATTTTTCTCATCCTTCTCAATGCAGTGGTAATTTATTTGACAGCGACAAGAGGTGTAATATTGTCAGGAGTTGTTGGCTTAATAATTATGAGTATGTTTTATATTTCCACGAGGGTAAAAACATCTAAATGGAAGCCAATCAAAACGGCTGCAATAATGGCTATCATTATTTGTTTTATTATTGTTGCCGTTACAATGATAATATCTGACAAAAATTATATTATTGAGCAGGATATAACTCTTTCAAGGTTTGCTTCTATGTTTTCAGATGATTCTGTTAATGCTCGACTTAATTCATGGAAGATGGCCTGGAATGGGATTAAAGAAAGGCCTGTATTGGGGTGGGGACAGGAAAATTTCATTGGAATATATACGGTGAATCCTATACCTTTAAAGGGTGAACAAATATGGACAGATCGTGCACATAATATTATTATAGAATGGTTGATTAATGCAGGAATTCTCGGTTTGTTGTCGTATATGGCGATTTTGGGTTCTGCTTTATATTTAATCCGTCAGGGATATCGAAGAAAACTATTTTCGAAAAAGGAATCGTTTACGATTACAACTGCTCTTTTTGTCTACTTTATCCAGAATTTATTTACCTTTGATACCATCAATACCTATTTTATATTTTTTGCTTTAATGGCATACATTGATGTTATTGGAACCACTAAAGACAAATCAGGTTCAGGGTCAGAAGTAGTAGTCGCAACGAGAATAAAGATTAAATCGTTAAGTTTGATGCTGCTTGCATTAATAGTTTTTTCTGTTATTTCCTATTATGCGACTTATAAGCCCATGGAAGAATCCAGGCGATCTCTTCAGATAAGCAGATCTATATTAGATTACAAGTCATTTTCAACTCTTCTCAGTGACTTTAAAAATGCATTAGCATTTCATACATTCGGTGATTCCGATGTAAGGGAGAGAATGGAGTTCTTATCAAAGAGGTACATTCTTTTTTATGAACGATTTTCTGAGGAAGGCGCTTTGAAATTTTTAGAGGCAACAGTTATTGAACTGGAAAAGGAAATATTGAAAAATTATTATAACCTGGAGTACTTAACAAGGGTTATAGAGTTGTATAATAAAATTGCTTTTTATGAACCTGCATTTGTTTCTAAAGCTGAATCACTTATCAGGGGATGTATGAGCATTAATCCCCGATACGAATGGCTAAATTATGCATTAGCCGATATATACAAACTTAAAAAAGAATACACTAAGATGTTTGAAATCGGGGAAAATATGGCGGCTCTCGACCCTAACAATGATCAGAAACAATTAAAACTGGCTTTGGTGGCAATTTCTTTAAAGAAGGAGCATATTGTCATGCTGGCTATAGAGAAGATAAGAAAGATTAGGGAGGCAATGTATCCTAATATCGCTTTAGGTAAAAACCCGGTCTTTGCAACAAATGAACTTTATTTTATTGCAGAAGCTTATTTGGAAGTAAAGGATTTTCAAAAGGCACTTGATTACTTAAGGCAAGTAGTTGACATGAATCCTGATATAGCCAAGTATCATTATGACCTTGCTTATGCGTATTTAAATCTTGGAGATAAAACTAATGCTATAAAAGAAGCCAAAATGGCGGCAGAACTGTCTCCTTCACTTTACGGCGAAATAACAAAAAAAATTATAGCTTCATTAAATAAATAAATTAATAAAAACTTTATATTGCCCGTTGACATATATATGGAGAATACTTTATAATTTTTCACATTTCAAATAGCTCGCATTTAATTTTATTATTATTAGGAGGATAGATGAAACATCTTTATGAGATTAAGAAGAAGTTATCACTGTTGCTATTTGTAGGTATTTTAATATTATGTTTGGTATTTATATTAATAAACTGCGGTAAGGGACCGCAGAGTAAAATTATTCATCCTGATTCCGGACAGTTTGCAGTTGATCTAAATCTCGCTCCGGGTGGTGTACCAGGTTTAATTTTTGTTCTGAGCAGTGAACTTTTAAACAGGCAGGCGACTGGAGAATTTACCATTGAAATGTGGGTAAAAAGGAAAACCTCTTCACTTACAGGAGTGGCTTTTTCGCGTCATGATAGTGAAGGTGCCGTGATGTGGTTTAAAGATAATCAGCCTAAATTTGCTCTAATGCGAATGATAACGGCACCACTCGCAAGTGAGCCTACTAGTACACCGCTACAGGTTGACAGCGGCTTTTCATTTGGTATTAATGAATGGTATCACATTGCAGGTGTACTTGTAGATGCAGTTCATATACACTCCTCGAGCACCACGCCAACGGTAACCGGGGATTGTGAAAATGAAGCAGCCTCTGAACGACCTCACTTGGACATTTATGTAGATGGGATATTTATGAATTGTGGAACAACATGGGGAGCTCCTGGCGATACGGCAACAGGACCGGTATTCCTGTCTGAGAATGTATGTACCCCCGACACCTTAGGTGTTGGCGTGTGTGCCGGTGATACTATCGGAATAGGTGTTGCTGTACTCGGAGCCCCCGAAACTGATGTAGGTACTCTAAATGGAATCATTGATGAGGTCAGGTATTGGACTACAGCAAGGACTCCGAGAGAAATAAAAAAATGTAAGGGTACAGAACTTGGGTTAACAGACGTAGATTGCGATAGAAATAGTCCTGATTTGGCGGCTTATTTGAAGTTAAATGAAGGCAAAGGCGCATCTCCTTCTGATTGGACCGGCTTGGGTTCAGGAAGTAAAGAAGACACTGCTGTACCTGTCGATGATCCCGCAAGGGCTTGGGATGGCGGTTGGGTAAGCGGCGCTCCTATCACGAAGAAAGATTAAGAGATAAAAAAACAGTAAGAAACATTAGGGGAGATGACTTAGGTTGTCTCCCTTTTTTTATTTATCTGGCAAGGCAGATTTATTCTGCCGTTTGAAAGACCAAACTGTTAGATAAGCTAAATGTATCGTTCCGGATAAAAATTAAGCAGATTACTTCTTATAAGGGTTCTTTCAAGACATAAAGCGGCTTTCGCTGATTTTCATGATATGAACTCACAAGCATCTCTCCGAGAAGTCCCATGCCTATAAGCTGGATCCCAACTATAATAAGCAGTGATCCAAGAAGAAGAAGCGGTCTTGTGCCGATAGGGTGGCCTGTAAACCACTCAAATACGAGGTACAGATTTATAATAAGGCCGATAAGGCTTGTAGTAAGTCCTACCGGGCCAAAAGCCTGCATAGGTTTTGTGGAATAGCCCTGCAGGAACTTTACTGTAATTAAGTCGAGAACCACCAACAGGGTGCGTGAAATTCCGTATTTCGACGTTCCCCTGCGTCTTGGATGATGGGTGGTCTCAATTTCTTTTATTTTTACTCCATACCAGCTTGCAATAGCAGGAATAAAACGGTGCAGTTCGCCATATATGTTCATGTTCTTCACTACCACAGCTTTGTATGCTTTAAGTCCCGAGCCGTAATCGCGGAGTTTTACGCCGGTGACACTGCTGATCAGCCAGTTGGCGATAATTGATGGGAATCTCCTGATGATAAAAGGGTCCTGTCTTTTCTTTCTCCAGCCATTTACAACATCATATTCACCGATCAGTGAGACTAAATTGGGGATATCTTTTGGATCGTTCTGAAGGTCTCCGTCAATTGTAACAATTACATCACCTTTTGCATGGTCAAAACCAGCGGCCCATGCAGCAGCTTTTCCGAAGTTTCTCCTGAAGCGCAGTAATTTCACTTTCGGATCTTTCTGTCCGAAAGGTTCAAGAAGTTGCAAGGTTTTATCTGTACTTCCATCATCAATAAAGAGGAGTTCATAATCGTAGCTCTGTGCATCCATTACGGATTTAAGGGCATGATAAAGCTCGTCAATATTCTCTTCTTCATTATGCAAAGGGAT
>JAGVGM010000315.1 GCA_020057065.1 Thermodesulfovibrionia bacterium | reverse complement strand
GGGGGGACAACTTTAAGTATATCCTGATTCATAAGATTTAACCCACACTTTTCCACGATGAGCCTCTATTTAATTTCCTCATGTCAATAACTCAAAGAGCAGAACTTTCCACATCATGTGAAGGAAAACTTTTTTCGTAAGTTCCCCCCTTCTATTTCTGCCGGGTGAAATGCCGCATAATGTTTTGCGCACGGGCGATGTTTAACGGTTGGCGCGAGACTTGTTGCTGCAAGACTCGTGATAGACGGCAAATGGGAGTGGGGTGCGTGTATTCTTTACTTTAAGCAAATTCAACTACAGAAACTGAACGCTTAACCGCAAAACTCTTTTTGTGCAACTTAATGCGCTCAATTTCATGCAGTGTTTCAGCCTTAAGATAACTTTCTCCGCAGTGCGGGCAAGTTACAATAGGAACATTTTCTATTACAAAAATGTCTTTACCCTTGCCGTATGTCCTTGCAACTCTGCGGATACGAGCACCCTGTTTTCCACAATTATCACAAATCATTTCTTTTCCTTTTCCCATAAAATATTATGGCATATACCCCGTAATAATAACCAACTTTCCTGTTGGACTCAATTTAGCGACAACTTCAATTTCACCACCGGAGAGGGCTTTCCCGTTGATTCTGTATTTCAACTCGGCAGTAACTTTGTCTTTTTGCCTTTCGAGAATTCTTCCAGTCAAAATACAGCGTTCAACATCATAGATCGACAGGGAATCATTATCCATTTCTTCTTCCCCGTGGGTTGTCAAAATATATTCACTGTTGCGGATCTTATCCCGCATCTCTTTCAGAATCCGCTCAAACACTCACATCCTTTTCCACGTACCCCGTTATCACATAACGTCATGGGGCGTTCTCTAATAGAACCACCCATTATTATTGTTTCTATTTCAACTTACATCTTTACAGTAATCTTCCGTAATCAATTTGAATGGCTTCTCATAGCCAGCCCCTTTATAGATGTCATTGAGAATACAAGCAAGTTCGTATGTGCGCTGTATGTCATGACGAATTACTAATTCTGCCATATGAAGATTGCTTGGAGCACCGCTTTCCTTGCTGTAGTTTGGATCTGTAACCGCACGTGTGAACTCTTCCGTAAGGCCATTATACGCATTGAATGCCCAACTCACTGCAGTTCCAAGTTTTGGGAGCCGCTTACGTACCAAATCCATATGGGAAAAGTCTTTAATAAGTTTCGGATTAACCTCAATAGTATCTAAGTATGCACCTCCATAAGCACCACTGAGATGCATCGCCTCGTAAATCCATCTTATCTTATAGCAAAGATCCCGGACTTTCCGATTGAGAGGCATTAAAAGATGGCCTACTTTAACAGCATCGGATTCATTGCTACACTTCTCTAATTCTTTTAATGGTGGTCCAAGAAGATACATCCAAAAAAATGTTAAATCAAAGCTGATACCAAGATTTCTCCATCTAAGAAGAATTTTCTTGATATCAGGTTTATTTTTCTCAGATTTATTTACAGGAACTGTCGGATAAATTCTCTTAGGAGGATTTTTTATTTTAAGAAGTTTCTTTGCTGTTTCTAAAAGAGAGCCGTCTTTGAGAGCGTTGCCAAGTGTCATTTCTACGCGTGATGACCATCCCAATTCCATAAACTTTCTTAATATAGAGTTATCATCCGTAATCGTGATGGCAAAGGGATCAACAACGATTAAATGAAGGTTGCCTTTTCTGGAAACAACAGCTTCTTCCAGAATCTTATTTATCCTTTCGTCTCTAAAACTATACCCGGAAATAATACAGATTCTCGCCTTATTTAATGAGGTCAAGAAATGATTAAAAAGTATAGTAAATATGCTTTCAGCATAAAGTAATTCTTTTCGAGTCCCAAAATTCATGATGCTAACCATGCCCTTTTTTCTCTCAGGAGGCTCGACTGTGCCGATTGGAAACGGGTTAAATTCAACACGCTCAGGATAATAAGATAGATAATAGTCAGTCGTTGCACTTGCACTTACAGTAGGCTCACTTTTTATGGGAGGTGGCGGATAGAAGAAGTTTTGTCCCCAATTTACCGAGCCATGTAACTTAAATATCTTGGCATCAAAAGATTTTTTACCAAATTGTGAAGCGTCCCATATTGGCAAACTGTCCTTTCGACGTTTAAATCCAGTGGTATATGAGATGCCATTGTTATTGAAAGCAGTTTCGACTGAAATATCGTAGTTGAGAGTAAACACGTCAAGGGGTTTGGCTACCCCCAAAAAGGTCTTGAGAGGATCGAGATAATCAACTGGATTCCTGACGAAAAAGAGTTCTCTAAGCAGCGCATAGAGCTTATCAATAACTTCTTGAATGGAAAGTACTTTCTCCAGTTTTTTAACTAAGATAGCTCATTCCCCAAGGAAAGGTACAATCGAGTATTCTTCTTTTTTTGATAACTCCATCAATGTTCCAAGTATGTATTCGAAATTAACTTCGGACGCTTTAACTTGCAAATAGTCTGCAATTTTTACCTGAATGTACCTTGAAAGGTTTTCTATCGCGGAGCTGTTTTCAGAAGGGCAGTAGGAGCCGTAATTAACTAAAATATCTGTAATCTTATCGCTTGTATGCACTCCTGCCTCAACTGAAGCGCCTGCCCCAAATAAAAAAATGATATCATTTTTTCTTTTAGCAGTTGTCATTGAATCTCAACGGTTCTATTATCAGAACTCTTCTGCCTTTTCATGCCCGAAATTTCGCCTATTCCGTTTGTATCCGAAGTATTTCGGATATATTTCCTCTGTCTGATGTCCAAAGTTTTTCCTTGATAGTAAACCCCGTTAGAAGACCTTCGTTTTTCTAACGGGGTAAAGTCGTTTTAAAAAAACTGTTATATTGCCGGAGCCGTCTTTGTTGATTGTTATCATCTTGTCCCCGTCCTGTTCTGATACGATACAATTAAAAATAAATTTTTAAAATCTCCCCTAACCCCTCTTTGCCAAAGAGGGGTGTTAGCAGGGGCTTATTGCAATAAGCCCCTACGTTTTCATTGCATCATTATACAATACAAAAAAGACTATTGGGTAGGAAAAAATCGGAAGGGTATTTCGAAGCTTATTTCTTTGTTCGTCCTGATCGCTGAGCAAGCCATTTTTTAAAAGATTTCTGACTTTCCCCGGATGGTCTGCCGGTCAATAATCCCTCAATGCTGATGTCTTCGTCAATATCGGGCCAGTGGATCCCTTGCCCTTTTCCAATCAGCCGCCAGTTGTTTCTTTCTTTTTTAGTTGCATGAGCAAGTCTGGGAAACCATCCCAACGGAACCGAGAAAGTGCGTCCATCGCTCAAGTCTACACTCAGTGTATCATCCGTTACTTTTACTTTTTCGGCATTCGGGATTTCAATTTTCATCACCGAAGTAGTCATTCCAAGCCTCCAATAGTTTTGAGTGATACTCGTTTATTATTTTCTCAATTTTACCAATTTCCACTCTGTTAAAGCCAGAACTGAATTGCAGCCTGACCGGGCCAAGCCAAAACTTTGCAACTTTATCATCCCTGTCAACATGAATGTGTATTGGCTCGTCCTTATCACTTGCATAAAAGAAAAAGCGATACGGCCCGATCTTGAGTATGGTCGGCATTTACACTGCTCCCCTCTTGCAGTATCACAAAAAACGTTAGTATTTGAAAATATTCTATGTGACTAAAAACCCTATTAATTTGTCTTGTATACTTATACGCCGGCAGTCGGTTGCTGCTCGGTCTTTGCCTTTTCTCTTGCAGCTTTTTTGGCTTCGTATGCCTGCAGGACTTCGGTATAGTTGAATGTGCCGGTGATGGCAACCACAGGACACTTGGATGCACAGATGCCGCATCCGATACATTTGTCCTGATTTATAACATGCCGTTTCTTGAGATCGCCTGTCGACGCATTAACAGGGCAAACCTTTGCGCACATATGACAGCCGATGCATTTCTCAGTAACGAATGCCTTAGGTCTCTTTGGTATGTAATCTATGATCGCGCCGGTAGGGCATTTTGTAACACATAGACCGCAGACCTTGCATTTATCAAGGTCGATCCTTGAGAGAAAATTCTCGATCTTTGGCGCGTTATAAGGACAGACCTTTACGCAAATTCCGCACGCAATGCATCCTGTTTGACAGTTCTTCTTTGTGGCAGGTCCTTTATCCTTTGAATGGCAACGTACAAGGACTTCTTTTGCCATCGGCAGTATTTCGATAACCTTTACAGGACAGGCCTGAGCGCATTTTCCACAGGCTGTGCATTTCACAGGATTTATTATGGGAAGGTTATCAGCGCTCATTGTAATAGCGCCGAAGGGGCAGGCCCTGAAACAGGTTCCATAACCGAGACATCCGTAGATACATCCCTTGTCGCCGCCGCCGGCAAGTATTGCTGCCTTGCAATCCGCTATACCTTCATATTTAAATCTGCGTATTGATTTTGACATTCCGCCCTGACAGAAAACACGGGCGATCTTCGGCTCAAGCGCGGTCATTACCTTCCCGGTTATCTTTGCTACACCTTCAGCGGAAGCCTTTCCGCCGGGGGTGCAGAGATTCGGGGCAACCTCAGGTTTTAACACTACGGCCTCTGCATACTGTCTGCATCCTGCAAAACCGCAGGCTCCGCAGTGTGCGTGAGCAAGCATTTCTGAGACCTGGTCAATGCGCGGGTCTTCCTGTACTGCAAACTTTTTTGCGGCAAAGGCAAGCCCGACTCCGAAGACTGCGCTGAGACCGGCAAGAAATATTGCCGTGAACTTTAAAACCTCGGCAAGATCTACCGATTCCCGCGCCTCAACCCCGGCGCCGACACCGGCATAAAGAGCGGAAGAGCATAAAAGCACAAGAGCACATGTTAATATAAATGTCGTCTTTTTCATTATGATGTTAAGATCAAACATTATGCACCTTCTTTAATTGTAAATATAGTTCTCATTAATGTCATTCCGCACTTGGTGTGGAATCCATTTATTTCTGGATTACCGCCTTCGCGGGAATGACTGCAATGCAATTTATAAACAGATTCTTATTAAGTTGACCCCTGTTTCAATATAAGTTTCTAAGCTGATAGCTATTAGCTGACAGCTGTTAGCTTCTATAAAGTTATCAATCCTGAAAATCCTGTAAACGCAAGGGCAATAAGTCCTGCTATGATAAACGATATCGGCATCCCTTTAAATGGCGCCGGTATGTCAGCCAATTCCAGTTTCTCACGTATACTCGCCATTATGATCAGCGCAAGCGCAAAACCGAGTCCTGATCCAACGCCGAATGCCATGCTTTCAAGAAATGTATAATTTTCACCTGAATTTATAAGAGGCACTGCCAGGATTATGCAGTTTGTAGTGATCAGCGCAAGGTAAATACCGAGTTTGTAATACAGCGAGGGACTTACCTTTTTCATGATCGTGTCGGCAGATTGGACAAATGCTGCAATGATCCCAATAAATACAATTATTTTTAAAAATGTTAAGTCAGGATATCCGGGATACAAACCATTTTCTTTCATTAAAAATGTGAACACAACCCAGCTCAATGCAGAGCTTACCACCATCACCGCAGTAAAGGTTATGCTCATTCCGACAGCGGTCTCCATCTTTTTTGAGACGCCGAAGAAAATGCACAAACCCAGGAACCTTGTAAAGACAAAATTGTTTATCAGGGATGCTGCTATTACCAGTTGAAAAAGCTTGTTAAAATCCATTGTTGCTCTCCTGTTTTAAAATCTCCCCTAACCCCTCTTTTCCAAAGAGGGGAACTTTTTATGTCCCCCTTTGTAAAAGGGGATGAAGGGGGATTTTTTTAATTTTTCTTACCCCGTCGACTCCTGCGCTGCCTTCCGTTCAGCCAGCTTCGCATCAACCCAGTTGAAGAACCCCATCAGAAGCCCGACGGCAAAGAATCCGCCTGCAGGCAATATCATGATCAGCAGGGGATTGCCTGACACAATGGGGATACCCCATAATGCGCCTCTGCCCAGCAATTCCCTGAAGAAGCTGATGATTATCATCGCCAGAAAGAAACCGATACCCATACCAAGACCGTCAGCTATTGAAGGGATAATTTTATTTTTTACTGCAAAAACCTCAGCCCTTGCGAAGATCGATGCAAATGCAACAATAAGCTGTATGTAAAGACCTATCTGTTTGTAAACAGGCCTTGCAAAAGCCGCCATCGACATGTCTATGAGACTCACATAACCTGCAATGATCATCATAAATATAGGGATACGGATCTTGGGGTTGATGAAATTCCGGATCAACGAGACAGTGAGATTTACCATTGTCTGTACGAAGATAACCGATACGCCCATGTAAAAACCGTTCTTAAGGCTGTTCGTTACGGCAATAGAAGGACACAGGCTTATTGCCATCCTGAAGATGGTGTTCTCGCTGAACATACCGTTCTTTATCAGTTCCCAGTTGCTTTTATCAGTGTGAGCCATGATCGTGCTCCTTTCCCTGTTCTTCCTTCTTTTCCACTCCGCTGCCGGATAATTTTTCCATAAGCATCTTCACGCCGTTCTTTACTCCGTCTTCAGTAACTGCCCGGCTGGATATCGTAGCGCCGGAAATGGCTTCTACTTTATCCGAGGTATCTCCCTTGATAACAACGAGCGTATCAACGGTCTTGCCTTCAAACCTCTTCAGAAAGTAATCCTTTTCGATCTCGTCTCCCAACCCGGGGGTCTCTGCATGATGCAGGATATTTATCTTTTTAACAGTAAAATTTTTATCAACCGAAACAAGTATATTTATGTAACTTGAGTATCCCTTCCCGAAACTTTCTACGACGTAGCCCATGTCCTGGGGATTTATACATTCTTTTTCCTCTCTCATCTTCCCGGTCTTTTCATCCTTCACGGAATGGACCGTAACTTCGCCACATTTCCTGGCAGCATAATATTCTGCATGCTTATGATGCGGCTCCCATTTCCCAATTGCCTCTATCTTATCAGCCTCCGGCATCATGGTCTTGAGCGCTGCCTCTTTTTCCTCTTTAGCCTTTATGAACATAATGGGAGAGGCCTTTGCATATACAAATGCAAGGATCAGCCCGCCGATGACATATATAACGATTAGATTAATGGTTATCTTTGCAATATCTTTTCCTGTCATTTTTTCTTTTCCTTTATTGCCCCGAATTGTTCGGACTTCACATTCCTGTCAATAAGCGGGGCAAAACAGTTCATAAGCAGTATCGCAAACATAACGCCCTCGGGAAAACCGCCCTTTAACCGTATGAGCATTGTGATGGCGCCGCATCCGATGCCGAAGATTATCTGTCCCTTTTTTATTGTGGGGCAGGTGACATAGTCTGTAGCCATAAAAAATGCGCCGAGCATCAGACCGCCGCTCAGTAAATGTATAATCGGGTCGCCTGTAAGTAGCCCTTCTTTCCCGCCGAATATCCAGGCAGCCAGGGCAACTGTGCCGAGAAATGATAAGGGGATATGCCAGGTAATATATCTTTTATAGAACAGTATTCCGGCGCCGATAAGGAGTGCTATTGCGGAAGTTTCACCAAGTGATCCGCCTGTGCTTCCAAAGAGCAAAGATTTGTAAACCCCGGCTTTATCACCGAAATGCTCAATAAGTTTCGACAAACCGTCTTCTTTCAGGATGCCCAGAGGTGTGGCGGTTGATTTTGCGTCAAGTCCGACAAACTGTGCTGTGGGCTCAATCCATTTCGTCATTAGCTTGGGCCAGGTCAAAAGCAGGAATGCCCTTCCGATAAGCGCAGGATTGAAAATATTGTAACCCAGCCCGCCAAATAAAGTTTTTGTAATAACAATTGCTACAAAAGAGCCTACCAGTGGGATATAGAAAGGCACCCCGGGCGGCAGATTCAGTCCAAGCAGAAGCCCTGTCAGAAACGCACTGCCGTCATTGATAGTTATCTTCTTTTTCAGCCATCTCTGAAATAAATATTCGGAGAGAACCGACGTTGCAATACAAAGGGCTGTAACATAAGCTGCTCTCGGTCCGAAATAATAAACAGCCATGATAAAAGCAGGAAGAAGGGCAAAATTCACTGTCCACATGATCTTAGCGATAGATTCGTCATCTCTTACATGCGGGCTTACTGATACTATTAATGGCCGTGTCTTTGCTTCATTTGACATTTATAAACCTTTCTTCTGATGAGGGCGAGGCACCGCCTCGCCCCTACTTCCGCGCTTCCGCGCTCTTGCACTTTTGCACTTCTTTACGGTTTCACCTGTGACTTTGCAAGCCTCATGAACTGAACCATAGGCCGCTTTGCCGGGCAGACATATGCGCACGAACCGCATTCAAAACAATCAAAAAGACTATATTCTTTCGCCTCTTCATAAAACCCTTTTTCTGCCAGGATACTCAGCATCGAAGGATTAAGTCCCATGGGACATACATCAACGCACCTTCCGCATCTTATGCAGGAGAAATACTCATCAGATGCAGCATATTCGTCTTCCGTGAGAACCAGTATTCCCGAGGTGCCTTTTGTGACAGGGACATCAAGGGTCCACTGAGCAAATCCCATCATAGGCCCTCCTGAGATCACTTTAACCGCTCCGTCTGTAAGACCGCCGCATTGCTCAATGACATCTGACATAAGGGTGCCTACACGCACCAGCATGTTTTTTGGTTCTCTTATGCCTTTACCCGTGACAGTAACGACCCTTTCTATCAGAGGCTTGCCGTACCGCACTGCTTCATATACTGCAAGCGCTGTTCCGATGTTCTGTACGACAACGCTGACATCCATAGGCAGCCCTTTGCTCGGGACCTCTCTGTCTTTTATTGCCTTTATAAGCATCTTTTCAGCGCCCTGAGGATACTTTATTTCAAGGGCATGTATTGTAATATTGGGCTCACCCGATGCAGCGGACTGCATTGCCTTTATTGCGTCGGGTTTGTTCTCTTCAATACCTACATGGCCTTCTTTCACACCAAGCGTCTTCATGATGATCTTAAGGCCTTCAATCACTTCCCTGGGGCGTTCATCCATCAACCTGTGGTCGGCAGTAAGATAAGGTTCGCACTCTGCTCCGTTGAGAATAACGGTATCAATAGGTTTTTCTTTTGGAGGAGAAAGCTTCACGTTTGTCGGGAATGCAGCGCCGCCCATACCAACGATCCCTGCATCTTTTATCATGGTCTTGATCTCATCGGCGCCGAGATTCATATAATCGGGATTTTCTTTGAATACAACAGCTTCATCTTTCCCGTCACTTTCAATTACAACAGAATTAACCATCCTGCCGACAGCTGTTGTAAAATCAGCTATTGCAATTACTTTTCCGGATACCGAGGCATGGACCGGTGAGGATACAAAACCCGATGGAGAGCCGAGGACCTGTCCCTTTTTGACCTCGTCACCTATTGTTACTTCACATTTTGCCGGAGCCCCTATATGCTGGCTGAGCGGAACGACTATTCTTTGAGGAAGTTTTGCCGGGGTGATGGATTTACCCGATGAGAATTCCTTATTATATTTTGGGTGAATACCTCTCTCGAATGTCGCAACTTTACTCATTCTACGGCCCCTTCAATATTATTCATAAATGAATTTAAAAGAAGTTCTTAAGTTTTGTTTATATGACTATAATTTAAACTTGTCACTTGGAATTTAATCAAGGCGAATATTTTTAACATTTGTTTGTTTTAATGTCAAGTCAGATAAGAAATTAAAGCGTAGCATTTTTCTTGCCAGAGTCTTTACAAGGTATAGACTGTATGATACACTACCTGTATGTCTAAGAAAAATTATCTTGGCATATTGATCTTTTTAATAACAATTAGTGTTTTGATATTAATAAGTTACTACAAAGAGCAGGGTGTAATAATACAGCCGTCATACCAGACTTCATCTATGCAGGATTTGCATCTCACACACAGAGAAAACGATAAAATTAAGTGGGAGCTTACAGCCAGAGAGGCGATTTTCCCGAGCGGAGAAAAGGAAATTATTCTTAAAATATTAGGGTTGAAAATAAATCAGTCTCCAGAGATCTATGTTACAAGCTCAAACGGAACTTATGAAACCGAAAAAGGTGATATCGTCCTCAATGAATCTGTTGAAATGAACATAAAAGATGCAAAATTTACAACAAATACATTGAAATGGGACAGCACGTCTGAACTTTTAACTACAGACGATAATATCAAATTCAGCGGCACAGGCTTCTTGATCGAGGGGACAGGACTTTCAGCAACAATAAAACAACAGAAAATAAAGATACTGAAAAATGTTAAAGCCACTTTTTATCTTTCATAATATTTTAATAAGTTTAATTTTGTTTTTCTCTTTTTCATCCGCAACAGCGGCTGAAAAAGCTGAAAAAACGCCTATAGTTATAACATCACAAACACTGACGGCAGAAAGTAATAACAAAACAGCCGTCTTCGAGGGGTCCGTAGTCGCGACAAAAGAGGATTTAACGATCTATTCAGATAAAATGACGGTATTTTATGATAATTCAGAAAGCAAGATCAGAAAAATATATGCTGTCGGGAATGTAAAAGCTCATAAAAATGAAAGGGTTATTTTTTCGGATGAAGCCACCTATATGGAAAATGAGAAGAAGATCATATTCACGGGAAATCCAAGAGCTGTTGAAGGAGAGAATGTGGTTTCCGGGACCCAAATAACTTTATATCTGGAAGATGAACGCGCTTATGTAGAAGGAAGCAGGGTTATTCTGCAGGATCAAAAAGGACCTAAATAATGCATTCTCTTGAGCTCACCGGACTGAAAAAAAGTTATAACGGGAAAACTATTGTTTCAGATATCAGTCTGAATATTAATTCGGGTGAGGTTGTCGGGCTTCTCGGGCCGAACGGAGCAGGGAAGACCACAACATTCTATATGATATTGGGACTTATAACTCCTGATGCAGGTTTAATATTCCTTGACGGTGAAGATATGGGAAGCGCCCCTATGTACAAAAGGGCCAGAAAAGGAATTGGTTATCTTCCTCAGGAGGCTTCCGTTTTCAGGAAATTGAAAGTCGACGATAACATAAGAGCTGTTTTAGAGATAATTGATTCTGACAAGAAGACAAGAGAAGAAAAACTGAAAAAAATCATTATGGAATTTAATCTGTCTCATATAGCCGGCAGCTTCGGTTATCAGTTATCGGGTGGTGAGCGGCGTAAAGTGGAGATAGCAAGGGCTATATCTGTGGACCCTGTTTTTATGCTGCTTGATGAACCCTTTGCAGGGATAGACCCTCTTGCTGTCAATGAACTTAAGAAAACTTTCCGGCAGCTTACTGATAAAGGGATCGGCCTGATAATTACAGACCACAATGTACGGGAGACTCTGTCAATAACTGACAGGGCATACATTATAAGCGACGGACGCATCCTTGCACATGGGGCGCCGGAGGAGCTTGTTTCTAACGAACTGGTCCAGAAAAATTATCTCGGGGAGGAATTCAGGCTTTAATGGCATTGGAACAGAGACTTGAACTCAGGCTTTCACAGAAATTAATTCTTACGCCGCAACTGCAACTGTCGATCAAACTCCTGCAGCTTCCACTGTTAGAGCTTTCTCAAGACATCAATCAGGAGCTTATGAACAATCCGCTGCTTGAAGAGACCGTGGATAGAGAGCCTGAAGAAAAAGTGGAAACTTCTGAAATGAGACTGGAAGAAGAGCCTTTTCAGGAACTGTCCGATGACAGTGCAACACCTCTCGAAAAGATATTCGGTTTCACCACGGACAGCTACTTTGAAGAACGGGAAAGTGACGGCAGGGACCTTGGTTATTTTCAGGAAAACGCTGAAGATGTTCAAACGTTTTTTGAACGTAATAGAAAGAAGATTGATCTATATGAGCATCTCCTCTGGCAACTGAGGCTCTCTCATGTATCTGAAGCAATAGGGAGACCGGCTGAAATAATTATCAATAACCTTAATGAAGACGGATATCTGCGGGCTTCTTTTGAGGAAATCGCCGAAGCGGCAGGGGGTGATGTTAAGATTGTGGAGGAAGCGCTTACATATGTTCAGAAACTGGACCCCCCGGGCGTAGGCGCCAGAGACCTGAAAGAATGCCTGCTGTTGCAATTAGAGTCGTTAAACCTGAAAGGGACCCTCGTGGAGCATATACTTGTGGATGGCTTTAAGGAGCTTGAAGGGAAGAAATATAAACAGCTTGCATTAAAGTTTAAGATGTCCCTTGATGATATATTTGCTGCGATCAAGATCATAGAGGGGCTTGAACCAAGACCCGGCAGAAATTTTTCAAGCGACGAGCCGGTTAATATTATCCCTGATGTATACGTGGAAGAAGTCGATGGAAATTTTGTTATTACATTGAACGATGAAGGCATTCCAAAGCTCAGATTGTCGAATTATTACAAAAAACTCCTGTCAAATAAAAAATCGTTGGGACTGGAAGAAAAACTGTTCCTGGAAGAGAAACTGCGCGCTGCCATATGGCTGCTCAAGAGTCTTGATCAAAGGAACAAGACGATATACAGGGTAACGGAGAGTATCCTGAAGTTTCAGGAGGATTTTTTCAGAAAAGGATACAAGTACCTGAAGCCCCTCAATCTGAAAAATGTGGCAGAAGATATGCGCATGCATGAAAGTACAATAAGCAGGGTTACATCAAATAAATATGTGCAGTGTCCTCAGGGGCTCCTGAGTTTCCGCTTTTTCTTCAGTAACGCGGTCTCTTCGGAGGAAGGGAATATATCATCATCAATCGTTAAAGACCTTATCAGGAAAATCATCTCTGAAGAAGACTTACAAAAACCGCTTAACGATAAAAAAATAGTTGAAATATTGAAAGGGAAGGGCATAAACGTGGCCCGCAGAACGGCAGCAAAGTACAGGGAAGAAATTAAGATACCCTCTCATATTAAACGCAAGAAATGGTTTTAATTAGTGTCTGTTTATAAATTATCCTTTGCGTCATTCCAGCAAGCGAAGCGCGTTGGGAATCCGTAACCCCCTCTGTCCCCCCTTAAATTAAGGGGGATGAAAGGGGGTTATTCCCGACAAGCCGGAATGACAGACAAGCAGAGTTTAAAAACAGACTCTAATTATACAAGGAGGAGTAGAATGAATATCATTATTCATTGCAAGCACATGGATCTCACAACGACGCTGAAAGACTATGCAGAAGAAAAGATCGGAAAATTCGAAAAATATTTCAGTAATGCCACAGAGGCAATTGTTACACTAAGCGTTGAAAAATACAGACACCGGGCAGAGGTCCTTATAAAAGTTGACGGCCTGCTTATACAGGCTGAAAGCATTACAGGCGAGATGTATTCATCAATTGATGAGGTCGTTGACAAGCTTGAGCGCCAGATAAGGAAATACAAAGAAAAAATTGTTTCCCAGAGGAAAAGCAGGAATAAGTCAGAAGCTCCCGAGGAAGCAGTTAAGTCAACGCCTTTAATCATAAAAAAGAAAGCCTTTGACATAAAACCGATGGGAGTGGAAGAAGCGGCCATGCAGATGGACCTTCTGGATAAGAACTTCTTTGTTTTCACAAACGCCACCTCAGGAGATATTAATGTCTTATACAAGAGAAGTGACGGAAACCTCGGACTGATAGAACCGGTAAAGTGAAAAGGCATAGTAAAAATCTGTTGATCGTTATCCTTACCGGATTGTCCGGAGCCGGAAAAACGATAGCGCTGCATGCCTTTGAAGACAGCGGCTTTTTTTGTGTGGACAATATGCCTTCTTCCCTTATCAGGAAGCTTGTTGATCTTACCAGCAGGACCCCGTCAATATCAAAGATCGCTGTCGGAATTGATGTCAGAGATAGAAAATTTCTTTCAGATTTTTCTGATACTGTCTCTGCTCTAAGAAAAAGTCATAAAGTGGAAATCATATTTCTTGAGGCGCTGGACGAAGTGCTTGTCAGAAGATTTAAGGAGACCAGAAGACCTCACCCCCTTGGATACAAGGATCTCAGAAAGGCTTTGCACAGGGAGACAGCGCTGCTGGCTCCCATACGAAAAGAAGCTGACAAGATCATAGACTCATCAGTGCTTACTCCCCATCAGCTGCGCAAGCTGGTGACAGAATCCTATCTGAAAAAAGGACACCGTGAGATGTCAGTCAGCCTTATCTCTTTCGGCTATAAATATGGGGTGCCAAAGGAAGCAGACCTGCTGTTTGATGTACGCTTTTTACCAAACCCCTATTTTATACCTAAACTTAAACCGCTACCCGGAACATCCCCAAACGTTAGAAAGTATGTTCTATCTTTGAATGAAACCAAACTTTTTTTTGATAAACTGAATCCGCTTCTCGACTATGTCATCCCGCTTTATAAAAAGGAAGGCAGAAGCTATCTCACTGTAGGCATCGGCTGTACAGGAGGCAGACACAGGTCCCCGGTTATATCTGAAGAGATCAGGAAACGGCTCGTAAAGAAAAAGTTAAACGTATCACTCACCCACAGGGATATCTTATACAAGACCTGACCGTAATTTAATGAACAATGAGGAATTTAGGAGTCCATAATTACTAAAACAAATGTAATTAGTAAAGTTATAAAATCCCCCTTCATCCCCCTTTTTCAAAGGGGGAATTTGTCCCCCTCTTTGGAAAAGAGGGGTTAGGGGAGATTTTATGAAGTGTAACAAAACTTTTTGCGTTTGTATTAATTAATAATTACTCATTACCGATTTTTAATAAGGAATGATATACCTCGATAACAATGCAACGACCCCTTTGGCAAGTGAAGTTGTTCTTGCAATTGATAAATGCCTGAGGGAAAATTTCGGCAATCCTTCCAGCTCTCATTCATATGGATTGAAAGCAAGAAAGGCTGTGGAAAAGGCCCGGAAGCAGTTGGCAGACTTGATCGGCGCTTCACCGGATGAGATCATCTTCACCTCTGGTGGAACAGAGGCAAATAATATGGCAATTCTCGGGATGGCAAAAAAATTTCATTCAGGTCATATAATTACATCCTGCATTGAACATCCCGCAGTCTTAAAACCTTTGAAATATCTTGAACAGCATGGGTTCAAAGTAACATATCTCCCGGTAGATAAATACGGCTTTGTCAGTCCTGATTCCCTGATAGAAAAGTTAAGAAAAGATACCATTCTCATAACAATAATGCATTCAAATAATGAGACCGGGATCATCCAGCCAATTGCAGAAATTGGGAAGATCGCACATGACAGAGGAATAGTTTTTCACAGCGACGCAGCACAATCGGTTGGAAAGGTTAGTGTAAACGTTAACAAACTCGGCACGGACCTTCTGACAATTGTATCGCACAAATTTTATGGTCCGAAGGGGGTGGGCGCGCTTTATAAAAGAAAAGATTTAGCATTAGAGCCGATCCTCTATGGCGCCTCTCATGAAAAAGGATTACGTCCCGGGACAGAAAATGTATGTTCAATTGCAGGATTCGGTATGGCTGCAGAAATAGCCAAAAAGGAATTAAAGGGCAGGGTTCAAAATATGAAATATCTCTCGAAGATGCTGTACGACGAACTGCGCAAACAAATTCCAGGTATAAAGCTCAACGGACACCCTTCAAAACGACTTCCCAATACATTGAATAGTTCATTCCCCGGTATCATGGGTTCCGTTTTATTAGAGAAATTAAAAAACGAAGTCGCCGCCTCAACCGGCTCTGCATGTCACGAAGGCAGGCATAGTCCATCACCTGTTCTCAAGGCAATGGGACTGAGCGATGAGCGCGCGCTTTCAGCGGTGAGATTGAGTCTCGGCAGGGATACTACTGAGCAGCAGATAAAACAAGCCGCAAAGGCGATTGTTAAAGCTTATCAGAGTTTCTAATATCCTCTTCCTTCACAGGACCGTATACAGTAATAGCCAAAGGCTTATTACCTACAAGTTTTTCTGCAAGATTTTTGATATCCTCAAGGGTTACTGACTCCACCATCCCGATCACCTCTTCAGGTGAAAAATATTTCCCGTAATATATTTCCTGTTTGGCTATATTAGTCATCTTGCTGCTTGTTGATTCAAGTGCGAGAATAAGATTTCCCTTAAGCTGCGCCTTTGCGCGCTGCAGTTCATCTGAAGTAACGGTTCTCGACAGGTTCCGCATCTCATTAACTGTAATATCTATAACCTCACCAAGGTGCTTTTTGTCAGTGCCGGCATTAACAGCCCAGATCCCGGTATCTGAATATGACATATGATAAGAATATATGGAATATACCAGACCTCTTTTTTCCCTTATGTTCTGAAAAAGCCTTGAACTGTAACCTGAACCAAAGATCGTATTAAGCAAATGCATCGAGTATCTGTCTTTACTGGCGTACGGCATGCCTGTAATGCCGAGACATACATGCGCTTCAGAGAGGTCCTTCGTAACTATATTTAATCCGCTCCTGAAGACCGGAGATGATTCGCCTCTCTTTTCAGATACCCTCCGCAGTCCGCCGAGACTGCGATCAAGAAAATCTGTCAATTTTTCTTCCATAAAATTACCGCTGCAGGCAACGACAATATTACCTATGCCATAGTTTTTGCCAATATAACTCAGAAGATCTTCCTTTGTAAAGGTCTTAATGGTCTCCTTGCTTCCGAGAACAGGCTGTCCCAGGCCGGTTTCTCCCCATACATGCTTATTGAAGAGCTCGTGCACATAATCAGAAGGGGTATCTTCAACCATGTTAATTTCCTCACTGATTATATTCCGTTCTTTTTCTATTCCGGTTTCAGGCAGAGTTGAATTAAGGAATATATCTGTCAGAAGGTCCATCGCTTTCTCAAGGAATTCATCAAGGACTTTCACATAAAAAAGCGTATACTCTGAAGAAGTGAGGGCATTTAATTCAGCGCCGAGGGAATCTGTCTCCATCGCAATGCCTTCCGCAGACCGTCTATCGGTCCCTTTGAAATACATATGCTCAAGGAAATGAGAGATTCCGTTATTGTCAGGCTGTTCGTATCGCGCGCCGGTCTTTACCCATATGCCTACGCACAGGGAACGTACATCTTTAACATTCTCAAGTAGAACAGGAATGTTATTGTTGAGGAGTATTTTTTTAACCATGGGAGTTCAATTTATTAGTTGAAAGACAATAAATGCGAATGGATTCCTGCGATGGCAGGAATCCAGATTATTTCCCTTCAAGACTCCTTAACGAGCCGTATATTACCCTTCTTTATTTGAAGGATGTTCACTAACCGCTTCTTTCCTGCTCAAACGCACCCGTCCCATCTTGTCCACTTCAATAACCTTGACAAGAACTTCTTCCCCTTCACTCAGCACGTCTGTTACTTTTGCGATCCTTTTTTCGGAGATCTGCGATATGTGAAGCAGCCCTTCTGTTCCTGGGAATATTTCAACAAAGGCGCCGAAATCCATTATTCTCTTCACCTTGCCCATATAGATCTTTCCAACCTCAGCCTCAGCTATTATTCCCTTTATGATATCTATCGCTTTCTGTGCAGAAGTTTCATCTATAGACGCAATATTAATTATTCCGGTATCATCAATATCTATTTTAACACCGGTCTGTTCCACTATTCCCCTGATAATCTTTCCTCCGGGTCCGATAACTTCCCTTATCTTTTCCGGATTAATTTGCATTGTGAAAATCCTCGGGGCATGAGTCGCAAGGTGTTCCCTTGGAGCTGCGAGTATTTCCTTCATTTTTTGGAGTATAAAAAGCCTGCCGCGCTTTGCCTGTTCCAGCGCTTTTGCCATAATTTCCTTAGTTACCCCGCTTATCTTTACATCCATTTGAAATGCTGTAATTCCATTCTCTGAACCTGTGACCTTAAAGTCCATATCTCCCAGATGATCTTCGAGGCCGAGGATGTCGGTTAGGATCACTGTCTGTTCGCCTTCCTGAATAAGGCCCATAGCAATGCCGGCAACCGGCGTGCTGATCGGCACTCCTGCGTCCATTAGCGCCAGGGTCCCGCCGCATACGGAAGCCATAGATGATGAACCGTTTGATTCAAGTATGTCCGCCACTATTCGTATAGTGTAAGGGAATTTAGATCTCTCAGGAAGCACTGCCCTTAGCGCCTTCTCTGCCAGCATGCCGTGCCCGATCTCCCTGCGCCCGGCTGAACGGAGAGGTTTCACTTCCCCTACGCTGAAGGGGGGGAAATTATAGTGAAGCATAAATGTCTTCTTCGATTCTCCTTCAAGCGCGTCAATTCTCTGTTCATCCTCTGAGGTCCCAAGCGTAACTACTGCGAGGCATTGTGTCTCTCCCCTTACGAAAAGGGCCGAACCATGCGTCCTCGGTAGAATTCCCACATCGCTGCTGATCTGTCTTATTTCGTCCGGCTTACGGCCGTCTGCCCTTACACCCTGCAGCAGGATCATATTCCTGACAAGGTCTTTTTCCAATTTATTAAAAACAATAGTAATGTCTTTTGAGATAGAAACCTCACCTGTATTTAAAGCCGTGGTTACTTCTTTAAGGATATTATTGAGGGTGTCCTGTCTCATTAATTTATCAGGAATAATTATCGCCTGTTTTATTTTTTCGAGAGAAAGCTCTGAAACTGCCGTTATTAACTTTTCATCTACATGCGGCGGCGTGACCAGTCTCTTTGGTTTTCCTACCTGAGATATTAATTGTTTTTGAAGGGCAATTACTTTCTTTATCTCTTCATGTGCGATATTGAGTGCTTCAAGAAGCACCGGTTCGGTAATTTCAAGACCACCGCCCTCCACCATAAGGACTGCATCTTCGCTGCCTGCAACTATCATGCTGAAATCGCACTGTTCCATTTCCTGAAGGTCGGGATTAATGACGAAAGAATCTTTGAGAATACCAATTCTTACAGCGCTAATTGGGCCATCAAAAGGTATGTCAGATATGCCGAGTGCGGCAGATATACCTATTACCCCGAGGATGTCCGATATGTTTTCATTGCCAAAAGACAAAACGGACACAATGCCCTGGGTATCCGAATAAAAACCGTCAGGGAACATAGGTCTGATGGGCCTGTCGATCAGGCGGGAGGTAAGCACTTCTTTTTCGCTGGGTCTGCCTTCTCTCTTGAAAAAACCTCCGGGAATTTTGCCGGCAGCATAAGCTTTTTCCTGGTAATCAATTGTGAGAGGGAAGAAATCTATATTTTCTCTTGGTTTTTTTGCTGCTACTGCGGTTGCTAAAACAACGGTGTCGCCGTATCTGACTATAACTGAACCGTCAGCCTGTCGTGCAAAACGTCCTGTTTCAATATAAAGAGATTTTCCCTTGACTTCAATTTCAACATGTGTCATTAAAATTACTTTCTCAACCCAAGCTTCTTAATAAGCTTATCGTATCTCTCTTTATCTGTCGTTTTAAGATAGCCCAGCAGTCTTCGTCTTTGACCTACAAGCTTTAAAAGACCTCTTCTGGAGTGGTGATCCTTTTTATGAAACTGAAAGTGTGTTGTGAGGTGATTCAACCTCTCGCTTATCAGCGCTATCTGCACTTCCGGTGACCCTGTATCACCCTCATGTAATTTGTGGTCTTTTATAATTGTTTCTTTCTGTTCTCTTGCTAATGACATTACGATTACCTTTCTTCTAAGTGAAAATATTAACACAAACCTGATAAGTAAGTAAACCCTGTTAGAATCTCGATGATTAAATTTTAAATAAATTTACCCAAAAATCACAATGACATAGCCTTGTATTGTACGAAATATTTGCAAATAATGATTTGTTTAATATTGCTTACCCTTTCAGATAATCTGCGAGCGCTTCTTTCCAGTGCCGTGCAGGTTCTATCCCCTCGAGTCTAAGCATTGTATTTCCAAGAACGGAAAAGGCAGGTCTTTTTGCAGGGCGTTTGAATTTCTCAGTGGTTGTCGGATTAATATTCTTGTTAATGCCTTTCAGCTTTGCAATCTCGACGGCAAACTCATACCAGGAACAATGTGATGTGTTTGTTATATGATATGTACCATAGCCTCTCCCGATCAACTCCTTCAACTTTTTTGCGAGATCGCAAGTAAATGTTGGAGAGCCTGTCTGATCATTAACAACATCAATTTCGTCTCTTTCCGACAAAAGCCTTATTATGGTATCAACAAAATTCTTGCCGTTTTTCCCATAGAGCCATGAAGTCCTGACAATATAAAATCTGTTTGTCAGCGATGTTACAAACTGCTCCCCTAAAAGCTTAGACAGTCCATAAATGTTTATGGGATTTGTTTTGTCCCACTCGTTGTATGTTTCTTTTTTTGTGCCGTCAAATACATAATCGGTGCTTATATAAATAACAGGGCATCCGATCTCTTCACATGCCATAGTTATATTTCTCGCACCTATCCCGTTTACATGAAACGCTGTTTCGGGATTACTCTCGCATCCGTCAACGTCTGTATAAGCTGCTACGTGTATCAGATAATCCGGTTTTGCTTCTTTTATTGCTTTATGAGATTTATCAAGGTCGGTGATGTCAAAATCATGGAGTGTAAAATTTATAAGCTCAACATCTGAAAAGACATTTTTTATATCGGAACCAAGCATTCCGTCTGAACCGGTCAATGCTAGCTTCACTTATTTAACCTTTCGCCATACTGGGCATCGTAGTACTGTGTATATTCTCCCGATATGATCCTTTCCCACCACTGTTTGTTTGAAATATACCAGTCAACGGTTTTTGAAATTCCCTCATTAAAGTCTGTGATGTGTTTCCATTCAAGCTGTTTTTCGATCTTTGCAGGATCTATTGAATATCTCCGGTCATGTCCTTCCCTGTCTTTGACATAAGTGATCAATTTAAAGAGCGCATCCTCTTTCATATTGAGCTGTTCAGCGATATTCAGGAGCAATAACCTGATAATTTCAATATTCGGTCGTTCATTCCTTGAACCGATGTTATAAACTTCGCCTGCTGTACCGTTATGGAGGACAAGGTCGACCGCTCTGCAGTGATCTTCGACATATATCCAGTCCCGTACATTCATGCCATCACCGTAAACTGGAATAGACTTTCCGGCAAGCGCATTTAAGATCACCAGCGGGATCAGTTTTTCCGGAAATTGATAAGGCCCGTAATTGTTTGAACACCTTGTGATCATGGCCTTGATCTTATGAGTTTCAACATAAGCCCTGACAAGCATGTCGGAAGACGCCTTGCTGGCTGCATAAGGGCTGTTCGGCATCAAAGGCGAAGACTCATTAAATGATCCTTTTTCTATAGAACCATATACTTCATCAGTTGAAACATGCAGGAAAATACAGTCTCTTTGTCTTGCTGTTTCGAGCAGATTATGAGTTCCCATAATATTTGTCTGAAGAAAAGGCGAGGCGTCAAGAATGCTTCTGTCAACATGGCTTTCTGCTGCAAAGTTCACAATTGCATCAAATTCTACGCTGTCCAGCGCTGTTCTGTCGCAAATGTCTCCCCTGATAAATGTATAATTAGGGGAACCATAAATCTCCTTAAGATTTTCGAGGTTGCCGGAGTAGGAAAGCTTGTCTAAATTAATTACGTGGTAGTCAGGATGTGCAGACAGTACATGTTTAATATAATTCGCCCCTATGAACCCTGCACCGCCGGTTACTAATAACCTCATTATTTATCCTCTATGCTGTATGGCGAACGGGGATCATTTTCATACCGTATTTCATCAACTGTTTCGGTCTTCCCCCATCCCTTGTAGAGTTTGTCCGGTAAATTTATTACTAACCCATCGGTATTGCCTATATTTTTGTAAGCATGCACTATGCCGGGAGGCACAATTGCCAGCGTAGGTATATCAGATGTATCCACAACTTTTTTCTCCTGGTAGGTTAAAGATTTTTTTCTGTTATCCCATAAATAAATTCTGAACTTGCCGATAAAACAAAAACAGTCTGTCTGCTTTATGTGTTCATGAGGTCCTCTGACAAGCCCCGGCCTCGTCATTGACAGATAGACCATGGCCGGCGTAATTTCCGATTCATCTTCTCGTATTATTTCTCCCAGCCAACCCCGTGAATCCTTGTAAAGCAGCACTTGTTTTATCTGAAGCCCTTCCATCTTAAACCTCCACTACAGAATCATCGCCAAGCATCAGTCTCAATGCTTTATGGGTGGTTCTGTTCTCGGTAATTCTAACCCTGCGACCTATGAGGCTCTCTTCAAGTCTTTCGATATTCCTCAGTTCACTCTGATCCATAATGACAGAATGCTCAACCGAAGACTTAATAATACTTACATTATTCCCAATGCTTGTATGGGGTCCGATGAAAGAGTTTTCTATCACGGTATTTTCACCGATCACAACAGGTCCTCTTATGGTGCTCTCTTTTATAACCGACCCTTTTCCGACGGCAACCCTGCCGAGAATTCTGCTTGCATTATCAACCTGCCCATTAATATTTCCTTTCAACCATTCATCAAGAACGATTGCATTAGCCGTGAGCATGTCATCCTTTTTCCCTGTGTCAAGCCACCACATATCAAGCACAAAACTTTCAACATTACATCCCATATTTATCAATTCCTGAATAGCGTCGGTTATTTCGAGTTCTCCCCTTGTTGAAGGCTTTATCCTTTCTATGGCCTCGTGTATTTTAGGTGAAAAGATATATATGCCTACAAGGGCCAGATTTGAAGGTGGAACTTCCGGTTTCTCTATGAGTCTAAGCACCTTTCCCTCGGGCGAAACATCTGCAACGCCAAATTGCTTTGGATTAGCCACTTCTTTTAGAAGGATCAGCGCTTCGGGCGCATTCTTTTTGAATTCATCAATAAATTTATTTATACCGGCGCCGATAAGATTATCACCCAGATACATTACAAATGATGAATCAGCAAGGAAATCCCGTGCGGTTTTAATAGCGTGAGCAAGCCCGCCCGGCACATCCTGTGTTATATAATGTATATTGATACCCCAGCGGCTTCCGTCCCCTGTCGTGTCTTTAATCTCCTGTCCGGTTTCAGGAGAGATGATCATGCCGACATCCTTTATGCCGGCTTCAACTATATTTTCTATGCAGTAAAAAAGTATGGGTTTGTTGGCCACCGGGACGAGCTGTTTAGCGCCGGAGTAAGTCAACGGTCTTAAGCGCGTGCCTTTTCCACCGCTTAATATAATAGCTTTCATATATTTTTTATCTTATATTAAAATGCTCCGTAAGTTCAAATAAAATCTAATCTGCTTCACTCTCTTCTTTCTCAAACTCTTTCAATATTTTTTTAACCTCATTGTCTGTTGCCTTTAATTTGGCTTTGCAGTGTTTGACAAGCAATGCGGCCCTTTTGACTTTTTCCGCCAGGACGTCAACATCAACGGTCTCACTTTCTATTGCTTCCACTATTGCTTCTATTTCTTCAATCGCTTCTTTATAGCCTGGG
>JAGVGM010000046.1 GCA_020057065.1 Thermodesulfovibrionia bacterium | reverse complement strand
TGTCGGTCAATCACAGTGGGATTGACCGGTCAATCTAAATGGGATTTGTCGGTCAACTTAATTTGGGATTTCGCGGTCACTTGCGGTGGGATTATGCAGTAAGGAAAGTGATAGAAAAACAGTCTGAAGAAAATAATGTTGCAACGATAAACAGCGAAGCTGATAAAAGGAAAACTGGTAACTCAGAAATAGACAAAGCTCTTGGCCGATATTCAGACAACGATTATAAAGTTAGACTTAGCGCTATACACACATTGGGCAAGATTCCCGATCCTTCTGTCGTGCCCACGCTTATATGTGCGCTCAAAGATGATGCTGATATAATTAGAAAAAATGCTGCCTATTATCTTGGAGAAATTAAGGATGTCTGCGCTGTTGAGCCGCTTATTGAGGCACTTAAAGATTCGGATAGCGTTGTTAGACAGAATTCTGCAACGTCCTTGGGTAATATCCGAGATGTCCGCGCAATAGAACCGCTTATAAATCATTTACTCCATAGCCAAGATAAATATGTCATTTTTGCACTTGCCTCTTTTGGAGATGCAGCCGAGGAACATATTAACAGTGCACTAAATACGGCAATTAACACGGGCAATGAAGAAATTCAAAATAGGCTTCTTACCGCGTTAAGTCTTATTAAAGATAAGAAGGGATAATTTGGATGTATACCAGTCAGAATATATATTGGAAATCACTTGGGAGGTATAAACTTGGGTAATTATTATAGATGCGGTAATTGTGGTTTTGAAATGAGAGAAGTAGTTAGTACTTGTCCCAGATGCAAAGTTTATTTATATCTCGAACGAAAAATAAAAAGAAGGAATATTTTTGTACCTAAGCTTGCATTAATCTCAGGGGGATTTTTCATTTTGCCACTGTTATTTAATGTTTCTGGGCTTTTATTTGGGAAGAATTATCTCGATGCGAATTTAATAAAGCCTTTTTTAATTATGGCTGCCATCGGTATAGCCCTAATTATTTATTCAAGAAAGCATTTACAGCAATGCTATCGAATTATGGGTATTGTCTATGTCGCTTTATTTTCTTCAGGTCTCCTAATAGGTTTTGTATCAATGTTTCTTAAGAATATTCCTTTTACAAAGGATAAATTTGACTTTGTCGTTACTGATATTGTTGGCCTATCAATTGGCGCACTTTTAATAAGATATCAAAAATATAGGAATAGAAAAGGAGTGTACAACAAATAATGGAATAGACCGTCACGGAGCTGACGGTCTATTCCGTGGTTCAAGAAGCCCGGCTCTGCATAAGGGGTAATGGTTGGAAGGAAGATGAGGCATGAAGGGGCAGGAGTAAACGAAAGAACTGTCGAGGCGTTGCCGGGGTGAAAAAGCGCTGCAGCAATCCCGCCTGGAAGCTGAAACATATCGTCTGAAAAACCACAAAAAAGCGTTATCGGAACGCAGATGTATTGTTCAGCCGGAATATTGGTCCGGCAAACAGCAGTGACGATACGTTTTAACGCCGCAACAGTTCTGTCCTGACGGTCACCCCGTGTCGAGCATTCTTGCAGAAATGAAACCGGCCCGGCGCATGGAATGACCGCAGAGGTTACAAACAACCGGATTTGGCTTCGGCAGGAGCGGCTCCACGATCAGCTTCACAACCTTACAGACCACAGATATAAGCTCATGCAGTTTCTCAATGGGGGTAGAGGAGTTAGAGCTGAGCAGGCCGTAGTGCCTGATCTTCATAAAGCCGTGGGGAAGGACATGCTGCAGGAAGCGCCTGATGAATTCCATAGCGTCAAGGGTCATGGAGCGGAGGCGGTTGCTGCCTGACTTTCTGTAGCGGAACACTACCTGATGATTGTCACAACTGACAATGCGCGCATTGGAAATGGCAACCCGAAAGACATAGGGAGCGAGATATTTCAATGATGCCCTGCCGTCGCCGACAGCTTTTGAATGAACAACCCAGTCTTTGCTGAAGACAGAGGGATCAATAGAATGAAACAGACCTGCCTGTTTCATGGCGTCACGGAACTTTGCTCTATAGATAATGGATAGAGGCTCAACGCGTATAAAGAAATCCGGGCGGGAAGGGAGCCACTTGTCCCCATCGTCTGATGAAAGCCCGCCTCCGGGGACAATGAAGTGAATATGCGGATGGTACTGAAGCTGTCGGCCCCAGGTGTGAAGTATACCTGTAAATCCGGTCTTCTCGGCCCCGATAAAGCGTTGGTCTTGAGCAAGGGTTTTCAGTGAAGCGGAAGCAGCGGAGAACATTGCAGAATAAGCGGCGCTCTGATTACTGCGAATAAACGGACGCAGCTCATCGGGGACCGTGAAGGTTATGAGGAAGTATGAACAGGGCAGAAGGTTCTTCATCTGTTTCAGGAGCCATTGTTGGGCTTTATCGTTTTGGCATGTGGGGCAGTGGCGGTTGCCGCAGGAGCATTGGGTGATGTGGATATTGCCGCAGGAAGCGCAGCGGAAGACGTTTGCGCCAAAGGAGCCGTCTCTGCATTGCCGGATGGCGGATATGGTCCGGCGATGGGTCTGCGGCATACTGTCGCCGTAGAGTTTCAGATACTCAGGGGCATAGAGCCTGAAGATGTTCTGTATGGCGCTCATAATTAATCCACCTCCTTCAGATGGAATTGATCTTCTGGTAAGCATCGGCCTGCCCATAAGTGGTGACATGCAAATAGACCATCATGGTCATCAGGGACTTATGACCGAGATACTGCTGAATGAGGCGTATATTGACCCCTGCTTCAAGCAGATGTGTGGCGTAAGAATGCCGGAAGGTATGGATGGAGACCTTCTTTTTGATAAGGGGCAGGTCCTTGAGCGTGCGGATCAGCGCCCCGGTGACGGTAGATCTGTCCATCGGCCTGTCAGCGGTCGGGGCCTTCTTGCCGCCCTGCCCGCGAAAGGGGAAAATCCAGACCGGATTTCTGTGAGTCCTCCAGTATTGTCTCAGCATAAGAAGTGTGCTTTGAGGAAGCGGGACATACCTGTCCTTTGCGCCCTTGCCCCGGTGGACATGAATGAGCATTCTCTTGCTGTCGATGTCGCTGACCTGCAGATTAAGGGCCTCCTGAAGTCTGAGGCCGCAGGAATAAACGGTCATAATGTAGGTCTTGTTCTGGATGGTCCTGATGCGCTGGATAATGGAGCGGGCCTCATCGACACTCAGCACGACCGGAAGCCGTCTTTCGCTCTGGGCCCGGACCAGGTCCAGTGTGTCCCAGGATCTCTTCAGAGTAGTTTTGTAGAAGAACTTGATCCCGTAGTACGCGATCTTCATGGTGGCTGCCGCGTACTTCCGTTTGTTTTTGATGTGCAGCAGATACTCCCTCAGCTCTTCCTCCGTTATCAGCTCCGGAGCTTTCCCGCTGAAGTCCTTCAGTTGCCGCACTGCCCGCAGATACGATTCCTGCGTCCTTTCGCTGTAACCGCACAGCTGCATGTCGTTGATCATGCCTTGTCTGCAATTGTCCATAATACATCCCTCCTTTGGGTTTGATTTTTTTATAGATTATCCGATCGGAGGGTGTATAATATGTAAATCAGCGGCTGCCGCGTAGCGGCTTACTTGAACAAGACATTGGAGTGAACGAGTGCCACAGGACACTTTTACAGTTGAGCAGTACTTTGAGATTTCCAAATCGTCTTTATGCTCTTTAACATTTTACAGTGGCACTCGTCGCTCAATTCTACGTTGTACCTACATAAGAACAGGAGAGCTGGATATCTTGAGAGCGTCAATCACTCTTTTGCTTTGCAGATTATATAAAGAATAAAGGCATAAATATAAAGACAATTATTAAAGACGAAGAAGATAATAAAACGAGAGGCATATTAAAAGTACAACCAAGCAGTGGACATGAACGAGTGCCACAGGTGACTTTTGGGCTTATGATTGTTTTGTGGTTTGCAAATCGGTTTTTTGGCAGTTGATGTTTATCAGGACACTCGTCAGTCACTTTTACGTTAGTGGCGACACGAGGTCGCCTCAATTATTGTTGGGCTTTGTAGAAGCAGTGGCAATGACCCAACCCGGTGTTTCACCACTGGTATCATAGGAAGACAT
This sequence comes from Thermodesulfovibrionia bacterium, assembly GCA_020057065.1. Taxonomy (GTDB): domain Bacteria; phylum Nitrospirota; class Thermodesulfovibrionia; order UBA6902; family UBA6902; genus SURF-23. The sequence continues at coordinate 68 of JAGVGM010000046.1, read as the reverse complement.
GCGTGTATGGTGCATCCATACAGGTATGGGAGCTTTTCCGACAATGTACCAAATCCCGCTGCTTTTAG
>JAGVGM010000007.1 GCA_020057065.1 Thermodesulfovibrionia bacterium | reverse complement strand
TCTGTAAGCCTCGCCCCTCCTCCGCCTTTTCCGCCTGTAGCCGTCTCGACAAGGAGGCTTTTTGACTGCCGATTTATAGAGTCAGTCAGTTCCCATGCATGGCGGTAAGACATTTTCATTGCCTTTGCAGCCTCTGAGATCGAGCCGTATTGTTTTATTCTTTCAAGCAGTATGACCCTGCCGTATCCAAGAAAAGTTCCTTCCTTTCCCTCAATCCAGATGCGTCCCTTAAATTTATATTCATTCTGAGCTGTCTTTTTCTTTCCCATGCTCGTAATATACCAAAGGGAATAACGGTAAGTCAATACAATATCGCTCTTCCGGCTTTTGTGTTGGCAAGAATAGTTATTTGAGTCCCTCCCCCTTGACGGTGGGGGAAGGGAACTTCTTGCAAACAAGGATATTGCCCATCTTCCGCAGTTCAAGAATTGAACGTGAATACTTCCAGCAGGTTACGCTTCTGATCAGGCGATTTTCTTCACTGTAAAAGCAGTATATCAAGTCTCAAGCTTTATTATCCCTTTAGAGATAGCAAACTTGACAAGCGCCGTACGGGAATCAAGATTGAGTTTTTCTGAAATGTGTGTGCGGTGGGTAATTACTGTCTTGACGCTGATATTGAGGCAGCTTGCAATTTCCTTGTGACTATATCCCTCTGCTATCAACTTGAGCACCTGTTTTTCCCTGTCGGTCAACTTCTCGTAAGAATAATCTTCTTTAACAGTTTTTTTATTATACCTGCCGAGATAGCCGTCAACTACTTCCGAAGCAATTGAAGAAAACAGATAAAATTCCCCTCTTTTTACCGCCCTGATTGCGTTTACCAGATCACTGCCGACTGCTTTTTTAAGTAGATACCCGGAGATGCCCGCCTTTAAAAAACGGGAGATATACTCCCTGTCATCATATTGAGAAAGTATTATTACTTTTACCTCCGGGCAGGTTTTTCTGATCTCTACAGTCGCTTCAAAGCCGCCGAGTTTAGGCATGCTAATGTCCATCAGGACAATATCAGGCCTGACTTTGCGAACGCGTTCAATGGCCTCGATCCCGTCAGACGCCTCGCCCGCCACTTCTATATCATCGTAATGTGCGAGAAGTGCGATGATACCTTCTCTAACCAGAGCATGATCTTCCGCTATCAAGACACGTATCTTAGACATCTTTCCCATCGTCTTTCAAAGGAATCCGTATACATACATCTGTTCCCTCGCCCGGCTGCGATTGAATCAGAACTTCCCCGTTAATCAGCACAGCTCTTTCCTTCATACCAATGATTCCCATCCCTCTGCTGTCTTCGACAGGAGGCCTCTTTAATTCCTGCATATCGAATCCTTCGCCGTCATCTTCAATGCAGATTGATATATAAGACGACTTTACACATCCAATAGTGACAAAAACATTTTTAGCGTTTGAATGACGCGCTATATTGACAATCGCCTCCTGAAATATCCTGAAAAGCGTTATCTCAACCTCCGGAGGATATTTTTTCTCAATGGGGGATTCAATATCCAGATGATAATTAATACCCTTGTCAGTAAGGTACTTGTTTAAAATCCAGTACATGGAGGCCTCTATCCCAAGGTCGTCAAGGATCGAAGGCCTCAAACCCCTGATGACTGAATAGACGCTGTCGATTGTTTTCATAGTTATATCCCTTATATCATCAATCGTGCCGGCATTGTAAGGTTCTTTGAGCAGCCTGATAGTATCCATCTTTATTAAACAGGCTGATATATCCTGAAGCACTGTGTCATGAAGCCCTCGCGCTATCCTCTTTCTCTCATCCTCCTGGGATGAAATAACTTTTTTCAGGAGCTGCTCGATCTTTTCCCTGCTTTCCAATATCTCTTTGGTCCTTGCCGCGACACGGTTTTCAAGTTCGATATTGTGTGTCTTGACTTCTTCAATGGACTCCGCGAGTTTTTGTCTCATGGTATCAAAGCTCCTGCTGAGAGTCAATATTTCATCACTTCCCAGATCCCCGACCGGTGTTGAAAGATCGCCGTCTGCAATTTTATCCGATGACGCCGTCAACAGCTTAAGCGGCCGGACTATGTTCTTTGTCATCACTATTGAAAAAACAATTGATGTGCCTATGAATATGACCACAAACAGTATGAACTTTCTTTTAAGGCTTTCCGCAGGCGCAAATATCTCTTTCTCGGACTGCCCCACGATGACGCCCCATGGAGCTACACTTAATGGAACGAACACGTAACGGTCATGGGATCTTTCCACAGGATTGTCGCGGGAGTAACCATGTCTGGATTCCACAACACCGGACTTTTTCTCCTTTATCATATTGATCAGTTCAGAATGATGTTCATGATTACGAAGCACGCGAAATGGATTGTCCGATGCAACTATTACTTCATTTGAGTCAATAATATCTACAAAACTGTTATTCCCGACTTTTGTATTGTACAGGAGCTGGTTGATGGAATGGCTCGAAGGGCTGAGTATCCCGCCGAGGACGCCGGCAACCCGGCCTTCTCTGTCCCAGACAGGCACTATCATGAATATCACTTTTTGTCTGGTCGGCTGAACTGTATAGACATCGGAGATAACCGACTTTCCCAGCCTTAGCGCCTGATTAATGCTGTTGATGTGAGTGAGATTTGAGAAATACTCAATATGCGGAGGATACGACAGGACTTCATTGCCGTGCCTGTCAAGAATGAACACGCCTTCGGCAAAAGGCGAATAAGCATAAACAGCTTCGAGCATTTTTTTCTCGGGCTCCCAGTTATTATCTCCCAGGTCAATCTTATAAGAGAGTGAGAGGTCGTAGAGCCTGTTCAGATTGTTATTTAAAAAGATCTCGATATTGTTTGAGATAATCCTGGCAAGCGCAAGCCTGTTCATCAGCAACCGGTTTGTACTCTCATGGACCGCGAAATAGCTTATAATTCCGAGTATGGATGTTATAATAACGACTTGAAGAGTTATGGCGATGATTATCTTCTTCTTCATCTATCAAAACATACATTAAAGGACTGCTTCTGTCAACCTGGAAAAATAGTTGAAAAACCACAGATACCGAGAAAAGTACTCAGGTCATTCGTGCGTCTTTATATTATCCGCCTCCATGTGTTGAATAAGCTCCAGCGGATGCTCCTGCTGCATGCGGCTTTTTTTAATATAACCTGTGAAAATGCTTTCATTGATGGGAAATACTTCAGGGTTCAACACGGAATCGTAGATGTGCCAGACAACTATCACAAGAAAGATCAGCATCGCTTCGTTTGTGTGAATGATCTTTGAAACAGGGATTATTTGTCCTGGAGTGTATTTCGTCATGGCAACAGGGAACCACAGGACTATTCCGGTGACGATCATCTGTATACCTCCCAGGAGAATAAGCCAATAGATAAATTTTTCCTTGTAAATGTATCTGCCGCACCTCGCCGGGCTGTCAACAACGCCCATGTAATATCTGACATTATGCAGTGCGTCGCGGCAATCTTTGAGCGTTACGAGCATGGACAGATTCCATTGACGGAAAAGGATGCCTGCGAAAGCCGCAATGATGTGCTGCAGGATGAGCGCTGTAAAAAAAATCCCTGTGATATGATGGAAGAATCGAACAGTATCTATGCCTCCCATGCCGATGATTACGGATCGCGAAAGGCTCAGAGTGTAAAACTTCTGAACAAGTCCGGTGACCGCCAGAACAGCAAAAAAGGCGATCAGAAAAAGATGCTCGATAATCCTGTAAGAACTGAACCTCCTGATATATTCTTCATTCTCCGACGTCTTTCTGAATGCCATAGTAATCCCTCTTTATCTGTTTACAATGTATCGCCAGATTTGCAAAAGTACCTGGAATAACAGGCCGGCCACCATGAGCGGCAGCATGATCTTATAGAATTTCTCTACTAAAAAAACAATGGCAGAGGACTTGAGGCTCGGCTTGTGATGGGACAGCCATGACTCGGGGAAGTTCTCTGACGCATTGCTGTGGCAGGTACGGCACCGTTTCAGCAGATTATTCCTGACAACCTTTGTGTCGGAGCCTGAGACGCTTATGATGTTGTGTGTTCCATGGCAGTCCGTGCATACAGCCATAGGGCGTTCGGCCCCTCCTCCGAGCTTTTGATCTTCCAGATTGTACAGGCTGAGCGTCATGCCGTGAAAATCGGACAGATATGTCTTTACCACCTCTGTGGACAGTCCGTACCTGCCCATGACCGCCTCGTTTGAATGGCAATTGCTGCACATTTCAGGAATGTAGTTGTGGAATTCCGGCAGGAACGGGTCTTTGATGTCGTGCGAAGAATGACAGTCGATGCAGGTCGGGACGTCTTTGTTGTTCCTGTTTATCAGGGCATTGCCGTGAACGCTCAATGAATATGTCATGTAAATATTTTCATGGCAGGTCTTGCATTTATTCACAACCGAAAGCCTGTCCTTGCCGGGAGATGAGACCGCGTGCCCGCCGTGGCAGTCGATGCAGGCTGGGGCGTCCAGCCTCCCCACGTTTATCAGGGCATAGTGGATGCTTTCAGACACCGTCGAATATTTGTCGAAATGGCACCGCCTGCAGATCTCGGAGGACGACAGACGGTATTCCCGTTCTGATCTGAACCTCCTGCGGGGGTGGTCTTCGGATGAGTAACCGAAATGACAGTCCGAGCAACTTACATTTCTATGAGCCGTGTCCCGGATATCGGCGACATTGACAAGCACGGAAATGAACTGCCCGTTTTTGAAGACCATATGGTTATCATGAGAATGGCAGCTCATGCAGTACTTCTCTTCCGAGGTAGATACATGGCCCGCTGATATCTGAGCGACGGCATGAGGGCTGTGGCAATTGGCGCATATCACCGCCTCCCCGGCAGCTTCCTTCCTGAACAATGTATCATGCACGGCCCGGGATTTCAGACTCCCTTCGGCATGGCAGTCACGGCATACAAGGGACTCTTTTACGCGGTACTGCAACTTGCTGTTGAAGTCCCGTTTCGGGTGTCGCCGGTCTGCAAATTCCTTGTGGCACGCCGTGCACTGTAAAGACCTGTGAACTGATTTATCAAAATCCTCAGGGTTTACATATGCCTGGACAAAGTTCCCGTCGGGAAACTTTTTCACAAGTCCCTTTTCCTTATGGCAGTCAAGGCAGTGTTTGTTTTCTTCGTATGCTTCTCCAGCCGATGAAGATGACAGATGGACAAAAAACACAGTAACAAAAATTAACACGACCACTGTTATCCGAACTGCAGATCTCATGCCGTCACCTCCTCGAATCAGTTTTCTCCTGATCAATGTGTGCCTTTGTACTCAGGCAGCTCGCGCATCACCGGGAACCTGTTCAGTATCCATCTGAATACAAGCAGATGGAGAGTGATCATCGCCATAACCATGATGACCTCGGTCCACGGCGGGATAATATTAATTAAATGGTCAGGCATATTCCAGTTAAAGGCGATCAGATTGACATTGACCCTGTTCAACAGGATACCTGTTACCGCATACAGCGCGGAGAACCGGACCAGGCTGAGATTCTCCTTCTTTATGCCGATGGTAAATAAAATCATGGGACCAACTACAAAACCAAGAAGCTCCACAAGGTACCAGTATCCATAGGGCGTGAACAACAGCCCCCATCGGGCGTCCTGGGCCAGGGCGAGTATCTTCAGGGCCAGGTACACATACATTGACAGCGCAGCCCCTTTGCCAAGACTCAGTGTCAGGGACGGCACGCTCCTGAGGAACGCATCATCGCACTTGTCCCTGAAATACCGCACGGCCGCAAAGGCCAGCAGCATAGCGAAAGACATTGCCGCATAAATTGCGGAACTGAAGAACAGGAGAGGGAGGTGTGAAGAATACCACAAAGGGTGAAGCTTGCCGGGCGTCAGGAGATACATGGCTCCAAGCGCCGACTGGTGCACGGTTGAAAGGATGACGCCGCCTATTATAAGCGCTACAGTCACGGAAACCGCCCACTTGTGCAGCCGCTTCGACCCCAGCCACTCAAGAATAACCGGCGAGAACTCCATAAGCTGTACATTACAGTACAGCACCACATGCCATGCCACAACAAACAGAATGGATGACGGTCCGAAGTTTATGATCATGGGGAAGTAAATGCGCCAGGGCCGGCCGAGGTCTATAAGCAAATACGAGCCGGCAAACGCATACCCGAGCATTCCGCCAAGCACGGCAAGACGCACCAGCGGGCGGTAGGATTTGATGCCGAATATATAGTAAGCCGCCGCTACAACAAAGCCCGACGCAAAAAGCGGCTCCCCTGCGAAGATCCCCCAGCTCAGCAGGATTCCCCAGGGATATTCGCTGGTTGCGTGGATAACGGAGCTGAGCCCTTTGGTATACCTCATCAGAAATACAGGCGCCGATATAACAAGAATCATTACAGCAAGCAAATTAAAAGGGGTTACAAGCGATCTGGAATACTCCGATACACTCATTCCCATAAAAAGTTTATCCATAAACCATTTTTTAAATTCTCCATAAGATGCTGAAGATTGAGCCGGATATTGAACATTGTTGCTCATTTTTCACCTCCGGAGGTATGTTTGAGATCATCTTCTTTTAAGGGTGTCTTATCCCTGTTTTTGGTCAAGGCATATATCATCCCGAACAACGCGGGGAACGTCGTGAATATAACCGGGACCGAGGACAGATATCCCCTGGTAAGTTCGATCATGGGCTTCCGGGGGAGATTATCAGGGAAACCGAGCTGTTTGAACGGGACCCCGGAAATATAAAGCCAGGCGGTCCCTCCGGCTTCGTGCTCACCATATATATGGTCAATATATTTTTGCGGGCTATCCATAATTCTCTTACGTGCAAGTTTAACAATATCATTTCTCCTGCCGAATGTGAGCGCCCCACCGGGGCAGGCCTCGGCACAGGCAGGAAGTTGTCCTTCTATTATCCTGCCGTGACATAAGATGCATTTGACGATCCTGGGCTCAAGAGCGCTTTCGTAATCATATCCCGGCATATTGAACGGGCATGCTATAACGCAATACCTGCAGCCGAAGCACAGGTCAGGGTTATAGGTCACCGCCCCTTCCGGGGTCTTGGTGTATGCATGTATCGGACAGGCTGTGGCGCAAGCCGGCTCCATGCAGTGGTTGCACTGGATCTTCCTGTACACCGGAACGAACGGGTTGTCCGGGTTCTCATATCGGTTGACAACAGTTAGCGTCTTTGCCGAAGGCCACCGGCGCTCTTTAAAGACTGTTCCATCTTCAAAAGGCTTATCAGGGGCAGGCATTTCATTTGCCTTATTACACGCTTTCTCGCAGCTTCTGCAGCCCACGCATGCAGTGATATCCGTCAGCATACCGTAACTCTCCGGCCAGCCCCTGAATTCAGGCGTGGAATAGGCGGACGCCGGGAAACCTGCTGCGGCGCATCCTGCCAGCGCTGACATTGAAAGAAACTTCCTCCTGCTGATCTGAAACGACGAGCCCGTTCTACCGCCAACATTGCTTTGCTCATCGTCTTCCTGGTCTAACCTCCTTTTCTTCCCTGACATAACTCCTACCTCCTTATAGTTATTCCCGTATCATTAATTCATCTGACATGGCATGTCCTTACGCATCCCTGGGGAGAAGCGCCTAATTCCCCGATGCCCACGTGGCATCCGAAACACTTCTTGTGCAGCGCCACCTTGAGTCCGGGCATCCCGGGCGCCTCCGGAGAGTAGTCCGTATGGCATCCGCTGCACGGCAAAAACCCGTGTTTTGCCGAGGCCTTAAATGCTTTGGAATTCAGCGAGTGACATTCCATGCACGTGGAATTGATTTTTTCGTTATGAGTGTGGTGGCATTCTCCGCAGTTGCCTGCCATGCTGACATGCATCGTATGATCAAAAGTAACAGGTCCATACTCGTTCTGAATATGCTTTATTACCAGGATACCCGGCATATTTGCTACTTCACTATCTGCTGATCCGGCCATGACCGAAAGCAGCAGAAAAAACGCAAATATCGTACAAATCGAAAACCGCAGTTTTTTAATTAGGCAGATTCTCATATCCCTTTTGCCTCCTTTCACCGGACTATTAATCTGAAGTTTCCTTTTCGGAGATGCTCCCTCTGGCGCTCTTAACTTTCTTTCTGCCTGCAAAATATGCGCGTACAGGACTCCATCCGGCAGATGACAGGGCTTCGATCCCCCGGCCTGTCATAACTGCCATTCCCAGGACAAAAAGCAAAGGTAATGCAGCGAGGTAGGCCGCGATATAAGCCGGCGCCAGGACTATCTTTCTTATCTGGCGCAAAGCTGTCGCCTTGTCATGAGATCTGATAAACCTGATATCCTCTGCGACTGCCTGGACCAGACCCTCAAAAGGCCTCGGCTTCAATATCTCATTAAATAGGATGAAGCCAAGAATGAAAAGAAGAGAGAGACCATATTG
>JAGVGM010000200.1 GCA_020057065.1 Thermodesulfovibrionia bacterium | reverse complement strand
TACCAAAGAGTTTAACAAAACACCAAGGGGCGCCAATAACAATGACCTTATGCCTTTTGATACAGAACGCTTTACCGGAAGCAATTGCAGAAACGGCGGTTTTACAGCCGTAAAGATCGAAAAGGTTTAAGGAAAGGAGGAAAAAATAGATGCCAAAATATGGAATGGTAATAGATTTACAAAAATGTGTAGGCTGCGGCGCATGCGCAGTAGCATGTAAAACCGAGAACAATACACAGGACAGAGCAAAAGGACAGAGATTCAACTGGGCGGACTTTATCATGACAACAGAGGGGAAGTTCCCCAATGTTAACTTTACAGCAAGGCCTGTTCTCTGCAATCACTGCACAGACGCCCCATGTGTAAAGGCATGTCCTGTAACACCCAAGGCAATGCATAAACACGAGAACGGCATGACAATACACAATATGGAAAGATGTATCGGCTGCCGTCAGTGCCAGAGGGCGTGCCCTTACAGCACAGAGGATGTTGATGCATCCGGCGCAAATTATAGCGTGATAAGTTTCAATGACTTTGAAGGCGGTGTTCATCCTTTTTATAAAGACACGAAAGAGACTATTCCGGGATTAACTGCCTCTGGTGCTGAAGTCTCTAAAAAGACAGGCGATATGCCGCCTCACCGCACCCTTTACAAACACTCTGATTACGCAAGTGTACGGGAAAACGGCAAGGTGGAGAAATGTATATTCTGCGAGCACAGGGTTCTGAACGGTGAGTTGCCTTACTGCGTTGTATCATGTCCTGCAAAGGCAAGGATCTTCGGGGACCAAAGCGATCCGAACAGCGAGATAAGCCAGACACTTAAGAAGCACAAGGCTGTTCAGCTTAAAAGCAACAAAGGCGAGCTTTTGAAAGCAGGAGAAAAAGGCACACAGCCTAATGTTTATTACATCAGAAGCTTTAAGGCAGCAGCCAAGAAGGCTTAATGTCTGACAGAATGAAAAACTAAAGCAGTTCATGGAGTGATGGAGCAGTGATCAAAAATCATATGCTCTGTCACTCCAATTTCTTTCCGGCATTCCGGGACTCCAATACCCCGTATGAGGCAATAGTGTAACGATGTTAAAGGAAAAAATTATAGATAAAACCTTGAGAGCCGGGGACAGCATTGAAACCGAGCGTTCGAGATGTCTCAGAATGCGTTTTAATCGTAATGAATGCGGGCGGTGTCTGGAACAGTGCGATGCTGGCGCGATAGGGATATATGAGGATGTTAAAATCAATACAGATAAATGCACTGAATGCATGTTATGTGTATCAGCATGTCCTTCCGGCTGTTTTGAGATAATCGGGCTGGATTTTTATTCACTAACAGGCAGGCTTAGAAAGGTGCAGACATCTGTTCAGTCGCCGGTGTTGGGATGCTTGTCCGACGTAAAAAAAACTGCTCATGAAAAGACATTCTGTCTGGGATTTTTATCGGAAGAACATATTATAGCGCTTTATGTATTCCTGCATGATCCGATGCAGATCGATTTATCGGGATGTACGGATTGCAGAAACAGCTTTATTGCAGGCACTCTCGAAAGCAGAGTCGCTGCTATTGAGGAAAAAACTTCCCTGCCGGTCTCTGAAAAAATAATGCTGATCAGAAATAAGGCGGAGATTGACTTTCATGCGGTCTCGTATGACAGGCGGGGCTTTTTCAGTGCCCTTAAAAACGCCACCTTTTTGAAGGCCTCCGTATTGTTTGAAAACAATAGTGAACCGGTACTGTCTTATTCAGCCAAAAAACTTCCTTTTAAACGGGAGTTGCTGAACCGGGCGGCAAAGTTATTGCCGGAGGAAGCGCAGAGGGCCTTGTTTGAAAATTACTACTATGATGCTAAGATCACAGGGGACTGTAATAACTGTTTCGCATGCATTGGAATGTGTCCTTCAGGGGCCTTGAAGATAGAAGAGAATGACAGCGGCAGGGAGCTTTTTTTCAGCTCTTCCCTTTGCAGCGGCTGCGGTTTATGCGAGAATTTTTGCATAACAAGAGCTGTCGGAATAAAAAAAGGATTCCCCGGTAAAAATCCTTTCGAATTTATCAGCCTGAAATAAGATTTGTTTCGAACTCCTCCTGCAACTCCTTCACTTGACAATCAAATCAATTTATGTTTATATGAGAATATGACTACGTCGTGATATTGATGAGACGAAAAGTTAATAACAATAAAGATATGTTGATATAAGAGAAATGAAAAAGGATCGGTTATCATGCAGGGACTGCTGAACATATTCAAGGCGCTTTCGGATGAAACACGGTTAAAGATATTAAAAATATTTGAGAAAGGCGAGATATGCGTATGCGACCTCGTCAGTGTTTTAAACGTGAGCCAGCCCAGGGTATCATTCCATCTTAATGTGCTGAAGGAAGCAGGTCTTGTCAGGGGCCGGAAACAGGGGAAATGGGTTCATTACAGCATCAATGATTCGGATATATTCAGAAGGTTTCTTGTGCACTCAGTTATGGAAAAAATTCCTGAAAAAACCATGAAGGAAAGTTTTTCGAGGCTGGAAAAAATCATAAGCGTCAAGAATAAAAGCAGATGCGGATAGGAGAAAAAGGTGCCCGGAAAATTTCTTGAAAAGCTTCACAGCTTCAGATTATTGCCGGTTTTTGTAATCGTCAGTATGGTTGTCGGCATTGTTATCGGCAAGTGGTACGGCATTTCCAACTTTGCACTTACGCCACCGATTGACGCCATTAAATCAATATTTCAGGGCACATATGAGTTCAGCATTCCCAACACCCTTGCACTGGGCGTGATTGTCGGCCTTTTCATGATGATGTACCCTGCAATGGCAAATATAAAGTTCGAGGATCTGGGCAAGGCTGCAAAGTCGCCCAAACAGCTTCTCATCGTCATTTTTTTCAATTATGCAATTGCCCCGTTTTTTATGCTCCTGCTGGCCAGGATTTTTCTGAGCGGAGAAACAGACTTATATACCGGGCTTGTTTTATACGGGCTTGCGCCCTGTATAGCGATGGTCATTGTCTTTACTTATCTCTCGGCGGGCAACGGGCCCCTCGCAATAATTCTTGTTGCGTTGAACTCCATTATACAGATGCTCCTTATCCCTGTATATGCAAAACTCCTGCTTGGCGATATCAAGTTTGATGTATGGGTGGTGGGAGAAAGCGTGCTTTTGTATCTCGGCATCCCACTTATTGCCGGTATGCTCACGAGGTTTCTTGGTGTGAAAAGATTCGGCGAAGAATGGTTTCATAAACTAAAGTTTTATCTTGATACCATGTCTATTATC
>JAGVGM010000245.1 GCA_020057065.1 Thermodesulfovibrionia bacterium | reverse complement strand
TTACTGGAGTACATTGCCTAAGAAGCAGGCAGCAATATGAACAGGCAGCTTATCACTTATAAATCGCTTCTGCCTGTCCAAACAAACCCGGCCACCTCTATATATACACCACAAAATATCTGATTTTAGAATTGCCTGTCACCAAAACTGTTCACCCTTGTTTAGATTTGAAACAGTAAATTTACGCCTCATTCATCCTCTCTACTGAAATTTCAACAAGTTACAAACTGGCACGCATCTTGGATTTAGATAAGTGTAAATCTTAAGGGAGGTCTCAATGACGAAGGAAAAACTTTTATTTGTAACAAAAGGAGGTGAGGATTGCGACAACGGTTTCAACTACATCCTTGAACTCGCAAAAACGCTCAATGCAGGGATAGCGATGTTGATGGTTTACAACAAGAACGTTATGCAGACATATGAAGACGTTATGGCTGCCGTAGCATTTGCAGAAGCCGGGGACCATCAGATGGTTAGAGACATCATGAAGGAAGAAGGAAAAAGAATAGAAGAGAAAACGGACATGAAGATCAATGAAATAGTCGAAAAGTGCAGAGAGAATTCAGTGTCTTTCACTTACCAGATCGAATCTGAAGAGGCAATAACTGCGATCAAGTATTTCCTGAAGAACAATCCGGGCACTGATATGGTGCTGATAAGTCCGAACCTTTCAGAAAGAAAAAAAGGCATTGACCTTAAAAAATTGATCAAACATATAACAAAACCGGTTGTTACGATCTCAAGGCTGGCAAAGGCAGGGGCGTAATGAAGGCATGAAATGTAGCGTCGGGGTTTATCCCCGACGAAAAAACCGCCCTCAATAAATGAGGGCGCTACCCTTGGGGGAAACTGAAAGATAAAAAGGAGAAATGAAAATGAAAAAACTCGTGAAGAAATTAGAGAACATTTTTGCAGCCGCTGCATTTGCAGAATCTGGAGAGGCTGAAACAGCAAGGGAGATAATCAGAGAAAGAAAAACGGTAGATAACCAGTTAAGGAAAAGAACGGATAAAGAAAAACGCACAAGGGTTACTGCTAATTAAAACTTTTTGCAATGTCATTCCGGCTTGCCCGGAATCTTTCCCTTTTTATAAAGAAGGATTCCCGTCAAGCGGGAATGACACAATGCAATTAAAAACAAATAATTCAAGGAGAAAAACATGTCAGAAAAAAACATCAAAAGAAAACCCTATGTAAAGATGATTATCATGGGGATTATTTCAGTTGCGCTTTATGCAATGCTGTTGCTGAAGCAGGATGTAATTAACCAATATATCGGGCGGGGGGGGATGTATGCATTTTTACCTATACTTACAGCGTTTATATTCTCGTTTGTACACGGCTCATTTACGGGAGACTTTTGGACTGTTCTTGGTATAGAGGCTGCAAAGAAAAGGAAGGAGGTAAAATAACATGCACGAAATAGTTAACGCAGCGGCTAATTTCATTCATCTTGACGCAATAAATATTGTATATCTCTTTCTCGTCGGATTCGTTGGAGGTCTTGTAAGCGGATTTATCGGGTCGGGCGGCGCCTTTGTTCTGACACCGGCAATGATGAGTTTGGGTGTTCCCGGACTTGTAGCAGTGGCAAGCAACATGTGCCACAAATTTCCCAAAGCGCTTATCGGCTCTATCAAACGCGCAAAATATGGACAGGTAGACGTGAAATTGGGAATCGTTCTTGGTATATCTGCTGAAGCAGGAGTTTTATATGGAGCACAAATTCAGGAAAACATCAAAAAGTCTTTTGGAGAAGCAGGTTCAAACCTCTATGTCAGCGCGGCATTTGTGGTAATACTCGCTATCGTAGGCGGTTTTGTATTATTAGATGCATGGAAGACTTACAAATCCGGTAACGCTAATAATGAGGAAGAAAAGGTCACCAAACTTGCACGCTGGGTGCAGTCTGTCAACATCCCCGGCACAATGGTATATTTTAAAAGCCTTAATGCAAGGATCTCAGTTCTTTTTACAATCCCGCTTGGTTTTGCGACCGGAATGCTTGCTGCAACTATTGCAGTAGGTGGTTTCATAGGCGTTCCTTCGATGATTTATGTTATGGGCGCGCCAAGTCTGATGGCGTCTGCAACCGAGCTGGTCATAGCCTTTGTAATGGGATTAGGCGGATCATTGAAATTTGCACTGCATGGACTGGTCGACATCCGTCTTGCAATGATTATCCTTGCAGGTTCTCTTTTCGGTATTCAGTTAGGCGCAATAGGTACAACGTATGTAAAACCTTTCATGATTAAAATAGTTATGGGCACAATTATGGTTATCGTCCTCTTCAGTCGCGCCTTGATGGTGCCTGTTTACTTGTCACAGCTTGGTTTAATACAGGAGATCAGTGCGGGTTCAGTAAAAATATTGAAGAATGTAAGCTTTGGGATCATGATATTCGCCCTTGCATTAGGTGCATTTATAGTTCTCAAGGCAATGTGGGAGGGGCGCAGGGCCGAGAAACTGGCTACCGCGGAAGCCCTCGGGCACAGCAAGGTATAGTTATGGGAATGTACAGGAAAATACTCGTTGCATTTGACGGATCGGAATCAAGCGTGAATGCCCTTTTGCAGGCATTTACGCTTGCCTGTGACGAGAAGTGCTGGATAACCGTAGCAACAATAGTCCCATCCTATGAAGGGGACCTCGATCTCACGGGAGTCAAGGACATACACGAATCTTTCAGACGTACCGGGGAAGATATACTGTCGAAAGCAAGAGCTGTAGCAGAAAAGGAAAAAGCGATGATCAGGACCGTGCTTGATGAGGGATTGCCCTTTGAAAGACTGATAGACATAGCTGAAGAGGAAAACGCCGGTATCATTATCATGGGAAGGCGCGGCATGTCCCGTATCGAAAGGGTTTTTGTAGGAAGCGTAGCAGCCCGTGTAATTGGAAGCAGTATGAGGGATGTCCTTGTAGTGCCTGAAAATTCACGCATCGAATGGAAGAACATCCTGCTCGCCACCGACGGATCCCGTTACAGCCGGATAGCGGCAGACAAAGCGATAGAGTTCGCAAAGACATACAGCAAAAAACTCGACGTCATATCTATCGTAGATGTTCCATCCGAATTTTACGCAGAGGCGCCAAAAGCGGTCGAAGACCTGATAAAGAAGGCAAAGAAATTTGTTGAAGAGATAAAGGTAAAATCTGACGCTGCCGGCAATGTTACATCAACATTTGTCGGTGAAGGCGAAGCATACAGGGTGCTGACGGATTTTGCAAAAGAAAAAGATACCGACGTTATTGTAATGGGAAGCCACGGACGCACCGGCTTCAGGAAACTCCTGATGGGAAGCGTTACCGAGAAGGTAATCGGATACGCACCATGCCCTGTGCTTGTAGTGAAATATTAAGAATGAATGGAGGTTTATAACATGAAAGAAAAAATATTGATAGTAGATAATGAACCTGATATGCTGCTGCTATTAAGCAGGCTCATCATAGAGAATACATCTTATGAAGTTACCGCAACCAATAATCCTATGGAAGCCGCAGACATCATCCGGAAGGACCATATATCTCTTGTCATTGCTGAGATGAAAATGCCAGTGCTTGACGGCCTGGAACTCCTTGAAGAAATAAAACGGATCAACGGCGACATGCCTGTTATTATCACTTCGGCATATGGTTCGGTCGAACATGGTCTTGAGGCAATGCGCAAAGGGGCCTTTGATTTCATCATGAAACCGTTCAGAAAAGAGCAGATGCTTTTTTCCATAGATACGGCATTGAAACTGGCGAAACTTGACAAGGAAAACAAGAAACTGAGAGAATGGTTTAAGTTAAAAAACGGCGAAAATTGTCCGCCCGATATTATGTTTGCAACATGAGTAAAATGGATTTCTGCTCCTTTAACTTAACCGGAAGAATGCATTTTTTTTGCTTCAATGCAAGCGCTACTTTATCGTCTCACATTCCCAGAAGACCTTGTGGGGGCATTTTTTTCTGCAATAGTCGTAATCTATTTTATTAAACAGGAGTGTTATTGCCTCTGATTTTGAATTTGCGATTTTCCTGTGCGCGAGCAAGTCAATAAAATTAGATGCCTGAAGAGTTTCATTTACAGGCGCTTTGACGTTTACAAGAGCAAGACCTATGCCCTCCCTGTTCAGGGCTTCCGCAAGATTTTTCATCTCATCAACTCCGGTAGTATCGATCTTGTTGACCATCTCCATATCAATGAGCAGATATTTAAGACCGTTCCTCACCTCTTTCACCTTCTGCATTATATGTTCCTTTACAAACTCAGCGTTCGCAAAATATATGGAAAAGTCCGGAAGGACATAAAGTATCTGGGGACATACCGGATGTTTTGTCGTCTCGGCATTTACAAATATCTCCGCCTTCGGATCTCTCGTCAGCACTACGATTCTCGGCGACATGGATTCCCAGAGAAAGAGCAATAAAGCCAAAGCAATGCCTATGAAGAGTGCGTAATCCGGTTTAGTTATCAAGGCGAAAACAAAAGTCGTTGAGGCGACAATGGCGTCATTCCTGCTGGTATTGAAAAGGTTCAGGAACTGCTTCGGATGCACAAGCCCCGCAACAGCGGACATAACTATCACCGCAAGCGTCGCCTTGGGCAGGAAATAAAAAGCCTTTGTGAAGAAAAGCAGTGTCGCCATCACGAGCAGACCGGAGAAGATATTTGTAAGCCCTGTCCTGCCGCCTGTCTGGAGATTGACCGCTGTCCTTGAAAAAGAACCGCTGACAGGATATGACATAAAGAACGAACCGGCAAGGTTGGCGGCGCCCTGCCCTATCAGATCCTGATTTACATCCTGCTGCTCTTTGGTCTTTTCCACTACTGCCTTCGAGATCGCGAATGCCTCCATGAAACCTATCACCGATATTATTACAGCTGGACCGATGAGGCGCAGGACATTCTCGATATTCGTAAGCGTAATTGTCATGACAGGCAGTCCCGATGCGTTTGCTGATTGTGAGACATCAAACAGTTCTTTAAAAGGTATCGAGAATTTCGGCAAACCCTCGGGCATCTGACCGATGATCTTCACTCCCAGCTTGTTCAGCTCTAAAAAATAGCATATAAGTATCGTTGCCGCGGTTGCGACCATCGCGCCCGGGAAATATTTGTGTATCTTTTTGCTAAAGAAAATTATCAGGAATGCGACCGCCCCGATACCGAGCGAATAAGGGTTGGTCTTCATGATCTTTTCGCCTATCTCTATCATTATAGGCAGGATGAATTCACTGTCCTTTATGTCAATGCCCAGAAGGTGCCTCACCTGCGATAAGCCGATTATTATCGCCGCCGCGTTGGTAAATCCAATGATCACCGGATGGGACACGAACCTCATGATGAAGCCGAGTCTGAACACGCCCATCAGAAGTTGGCAGATGCCGACAAGGAAGGCGAGCATGATCGCCATACCGATAAATTCGGGAGTCCCGGGTTTTACAAACGGCAGGATGGCCGAATATGTAAGAAGGCTTACCATCGCCACAGGTCCTGTTGCAAGCAGGGACGTGCGTCCCCAGAGTGCAGCAATGATCGGGGGAATAGCGCCTGCATAAAGTCCGTATATCGGACTAACGCCCGCGATCATCGCATATGACATTGACTGAGGTATCAGTATTACGGCAACTGTTATGCCTGCCAATAAATCCGGCAGCAGATTTTCCTTCTTGTAATTTTTTATCCACTGAACAAACGGAAAAATCGCTGTCATATTCTTCATTCAAAATCTCCCTATCCTTGTGCGCGCGGGATCAATTAATTATTTTTCAAATTAAGGGATATTATACTGAAGACCATTCAGAAAATAGCAACTGCAGAATATTTCTTATTGCCGGTTTTTTAGTTTATCGACAAAATACCCCGGTCAACCTTAAAGACGGGATTGAGCAACAGAAATATTTCCTTTTTATTATTTGGTCGTTTGACCATTATTCTGGCATCGTCCATTACAAAGGTTAGATAGAACCCAAAATTAACCTTCCTGATCTCCTGAAACTCTCTCTGAATCGTGCCTCTCTCATCCTGGAATACAAAGCGAATCTTCCGGACATCAAAATCAAGCGTCACCTCGCTGGCAAACCGCTTTCTAAACGCCAGGCTCACGCCATAGACCGGCAATACAAAAACAAACACGTTGAAGATGGCATCCACCATTGCCATCTTCGTGATAAAAACCCCGAGTGCGCTAAACAACAGCAGGAATGCAAATGCGATCCCATGTAGATGCCTGAAGAAGATACGCTCTTCACGCGGCATGTAGAAGGTATAGTTATCTTTTCCGACTGAGTCTGTCATAACCTGCAATTCCGTTCTGTACGCATATGTTTAGGGTCAACGGTATATTATACATTTAAAAAAATTCTCTGCGTGGGAACTTCTCTGACCCTGGGCTTCCCGTATCCTCTGTTATCTCAATCTGGTTTTGCAATGCCTGCATATGCGTTTAGAAATATCTTTACCAAGATATTTTTTGCATGAGGGGCATCTCCAGTTAAAGGCTGTAAAACCTATAAACGCAGCTATTACCACAAGCTGAGCAGCAACAAGAGTATTTTTTTCGAATTCTCCAAACAGATCATGGCGTTTATAAACTACGGCCATCAATAAAACGAGAAAAAGCGCTACCGCTATGGCCAAAAACTGACGTCCCTGGCGCAGCCAGAACTCACGCGCAATCTGTTTATCATCTCTTTTTTGCATTGCCTTTTGTTTTGGTATTATAAATTACAGATTGCATTTTTTCAAAACCTCCGGGTTTCTGCTCTTAACCATCATGGGGGATAGATCCGGATGCCGTCATCCGGCTTCCGTTGGCAGACATGAAGAAGTTCGGGATAAGTAAATTTTTTCTTGTGATAGCAACTATGGGAAGTTCTCTATCTACAATGTACATTTTCTGTATTTTGTTAAATGTATATTGTAGATTTGACCCCGGTCGCCGCGACAAATAGAAATCAAACAACCGTCACCTCAATTTCACGTGGTCCCTGACAAAGTCCTCGATGAACATGTCGGTAACAGCATCGTTATACATGACCATATCAAGCTGTTTGGTGTAGGCGGTAAGTTTGCCCATTATCCCCAGTCTCTCTTCAATGGCTGAAAGGTTATATTTTGTAAGAATCGCATTTATCACGTCGCCTGTGACTTTCACTCTGAAATCAAGTTTTTTAATGATCTCGGTTATCAACCTGACCCTTCTTAGTCTCCTGTCTGTTGCTGCGCCCCCGCCCTTGAAGAAAAATTTTATGTAGTTGTCGTTCAGGTTATCTCCGGCGTACGCCTCCACAAGTGAAAAGTGGTAACCGAGCCTTATGCTGAAATTCATATAATTAAGCGATATGATCGCATAGCTCCTGCCGCCCATCTTAAGGAGTTCTTCCTCCTGCGTAGCCGCCGTATTTGCGATCATTCCGAAAAATCCTTTGGCATCCACAGGCCTCGGCCCGGGCCATTTCATATTGATCATTCCATTAAGGAAAGCAGAAAAAGGGATCGAGGTTATATCTTCCGGTGTTGCTTTTTTCAGGTCTTTTTTCCTGACACCTCCGTCAATGTTCAAAAGTCTTGCATCAACCGGAATGCCGGCTCTCAGAATGATCGTCTGTTCACCAAGCCTTTTTGCATTATCCGTCTCTGCAAAAGCAACAAGGGACAGAAGATCTTCAAGGGTTTCGATATGCTCTCCTTCCCTGGTCCTGAATATCTCGGCCATCGCCATCTCATGGGTGAACCTTGTTATGTCGTGAAACGTTTCGCATTGTTCGGGTCTGAAATTATCCTTGTCCGGGTCAATAAGGTTCAGAGGGACGATCAGTTTTAAAACCCTTTCCAGGGTCTGAAATAAATGCGTATCTTTAAATGTTGAACGGTGGATGTTAAAAGCTAAATTAACCAGTTCTTCGACCTTTCCTTCATAAACATTGCAATTGACTGCGTCAACCGTCAGTTCCTGTCCGTCTTTAATAATGCGTGTTGCGGTCTCTGTATCAAGGATCGTCGGCACCTGATATTCTCTCGAAAGCGAAGCCATATGCCCCGTAGCGCTTCCCACGTCGGTAATGATCGCAGCCGCCTTATTCATCACGGTTACAAATTTCGGAGAGGTATGCCTTGCCACAAGCACAGCGCCTTCCGGGAAGTGTTCCAATCCATCATGATCTTTTAAAATAAATGCCTTTCCATAACCGATCCCCTTACAGGCGATCACTCCCCTGTCAATTAAAATATTATATTTTTCGATCCTCCTTGGAACGCTCAATGTTGAACTTTCAACCTTCAACATGCGTAAGGGCCTGCTCTGCAGGATATAAATTTGATTATCCTGGTCTATGGCCCATTCAATATCCTGCGGATTACCGTAATGCTTTTCCAGAGCAATGGCATAATTAAAAAGTATGTTTATCTGTTCATCCGTCAGGCACGGTTTGTTTTTAAGGGCATCAGGAACCCTGACATCTTTAGTGTCTCCTTCGGAAGTGCAAATAGCCATATTCTGCTGATCAGGAACTTGTCTCTCTACAATAGCTCCGGTGTCGCGTGCAACAGAATAGAAATTCGGCAACTCCGTTCCGTCAACTACTGAAGTCCCAAGTCCCCATACAGCATTGATAAGAACAACGCCGCTTTCAGGTTTATTGGGATCTTTTGTATACATAACTCCACCGGCCAATGCATCTATCATTTTCAAGACCCCGACGGACATTACCATGTCTTCCTCATAAAATCCTTTTGTCTTGCAGTAAAAGATCGCTCGCGGTGTAAAAAGGCTTGCAACCACTTCCTTATATTTTTGAATGATCAGATCTTCAGGTACATTGAGAAAAGTGGAATATTGCCCTGCGAAACTGAATTCCCCGTCCTCATGGATCGCACTGCTCCGGACAGAGACTCTTAATCCCCCCTCACCCCCCTTTACTAAAGGGGGGGATTCAAAAAGTCCCCCTTTGTAAAAGGGGGATGTAGGGGGATTTTTTTCAACTTTCAGCTTTTCAACAGCTGTATTAACGGCGTTTAACAAGTCCTCAGGCACTTCAGCCTCTATTACTGTTTGCTGAATTTTCCTGCTTATCTCATCCAGCGCTTCCATGTTTTCTATATTAGCTTCAGAGAGATGTGCATTTATCTTCCCGGACAGTTTGTTGTACTCTAAAAACCTTTTGTACGCATAAGCGCTTATTGAAAAGCCGTCCGGAGTTGGAAGGTTGAGACGGTTTCTGATTTCACCGAGATGTGACATCTTGCCGCCGCTGATATTCGCCATTTCTTTGTTAAGGTTTTCAATGGGAATGGAAAGCCCGCTGACCTGGATCACCTGTTTACGGGATAGGGTATTTTGAACTTTTTCGTTTATGTCTTCAAAGCGTTTATATAATATCTGATATTTTTTTTCTGAAAGATCATTGATGTATTCAATGATCTTTAAAACGCCGTCTCTGATCGACGTTACGCTTGCATCAATATACTGCCTGTCAAAGAGATATTCACCAGAAAGCTTCTCCTCCATGTCCGCCATAAGTTCCAAGACATTATTGTTTTTCCTGAGAAGTTCCTGGAAAGTAACGTATTTGCGCCTTAGCGCCTCCTGAAGGCTGCCCTCCTGAATTTCTTCCTTTTTAGGCCTTATAAATTTTTTGAAAAAGTTTTTCATGTTATGAATTAGCATGATAAATTACACAATAAATTATTATACACAGGTTCACAGGTTTCTACATATTATTAGTCCCATATCCAACTTTGAATGAAATTAACTGCTCTTCATCCTGTGTTATTTAAATTTATTATCTATTTATTAACTGGTTAGAAAATGCTTGACATTTATTTTGATAAATTTTATCATCATATCATTATGATGTTATTGATTATGATGTTATGTTGTTATAATCTTACTAAATTATTATGGATCATCCTTTAGACAGAAATAAATCAGAAAAACTCTACATTCAGCTTTACGATATTTTAAAAAATAAGATAGAGAATAGCGAGTGGCAAGTGGGCTCACAGATACCTACCGAAGAAGAGCTTTGCAAAACATATGAAGTCAGTAAGGCGACAGTTCGCCTCTCGATATTGGAGCTTGTGCGTCAAGGTTATCTCACGCGTCAACAGGGCAAGGGCACATTCGTATGCAAAAGAATAATTCCCGAAGGTCTTATGATGTCGACCAGTTTCAGGGAACTTATGCTTGAAGCAGGTGTTAATTTCTCAACCAGGGTACTTGCAAAGACCGTTACCATGCCTGTCGATGATATCGATGTGAAACTCGGCATCACTGAGAACGGGCATATTATCTATATCAAAAGACTTCGCCTTTTAGACAATGAACCTATATTGCTGCAGGAATCGTATATCCCGCATTACCTGTTCCCTTCCCTGCTTCATGATGATATTGAGGGGAATTCCCTGTTTGAACTCTTTGAAAAAAAATACGGAACAAAGATCACAAGGATCGTTGATTACATAGAAATAACCCAGGTTACCGCAGATGAGGGAAAAGTGCTTGAATTGCCTAAAGGAGCTACAGCCTTGTTACTGGAACAGCACTTCTACGCAGGAGATACACAGATCATGTACATGCGTTCAATTAAACGACCGGAGAGGTTCAGATTTTTTATAGAGATGGAAAGGAAAGTTTAAGAGTTGAAAGAGTTAAGAGAGTTAAGAGTTGAAAGAGTTAAGAGAGTTTATGGAGTTATAGAATTCACGTTGGCTAAAGTCTTTTAACTCTATGAACTCTATGAACTCAACGAACTCAACGAACTCAACAAACTAATAAAAAGGAGGATTTATGTCAAACACTAAAGTGGTAAAGGATTTAATGATCGACGTCTTTGAATTCCCCCACATCCCTTATTGGTTCTCAATAAGGCAAGCCATAGGGATCATCAAAAAATCCCTGCTCACCAAGGAAAAATGCCTTCAGCCCATGGCAGTACTGGTCTTTGATGAAAAGTACAATCTCGTAGGCACTGTATCGCTAAAGGACATACTTCGCGGTCTTGAACCGAGGTTTTTGAAGACCACAACAAAGGCCCAGGGTCATGTAGGAGACGATTCAGGATTGTCTTTACTCTGGGATACCATGTTCAGTAAAGAGTCAAAAGAGATGGCAGAGAAACCTATAGGCGACGTCATGACGCCGGCAAAGTCTTTTGTCACACCTGAGGACCCCATAACAAAGGCTGCATACCTTATGGTGCATAATGATTTGGCCTTGCTGCCTGTTCTTGAAAACAATAAGAAGTTCGTCGGTCTTGTAAGAATGATAGAGGTCTTTGATGAACTGTCAAATACTATCTTGGAAGGGAGGGGGTAAATACAATGACAGAGAAAGATATCAAAACAGCCCAGGGTTTACCGGAACCGCCTAAAGACATACTTGTGGCGGAAGCGCCGAAAGTCCCGTTTGACTGGAAGCGGGTATTTTTTATTTTATTAGGATTAGGACTTTTCCTTTTTATTTACTTTATGCCGCCGTGGAAAGACGCTATTGACCCGGGCGGCAAGGCATTCCATCTGTCACAGGAAGGAAAAGGGGCCATAGCATTGTTTGCATTGGCAGCCGTATGGTGGGTATTTGAGGTATTGCCGATCGGTGTAACATCAATTGCAATCGGCGTGTTCCAGGCGTTGTTCAGTATCCGTACCGCAAAAGACGCCTTCAAGGATTTCATGGACCCGTCGGTTATGTTCATCTTCGGTTCTGTTGTTGTAGGCCTGGCATTCTCAACAACAGGGCTTACGAAACGCCTTGCATATAAGATGCTTGAAATAGTCGGTGAAAGGACAAGCATGATCCTTCTCGGCGCTCTTGTGGTTACGGCAGGACTTGCCCATTTAATGGCCCATACTGCGGCAGCGGCGACCGTATTCCCGATACTTTTAGCAATTTATGCGCTCTACGGCGAAGGCGACAAGCAGACAAACTTTGGAAAGGCGCTTTTTATCGGCATGGCTTACGCAGCAGGTGCGGGAAGCATTATTACATTCTTAGGCTCTGCCCGGGCAGCGGCAGGCGCAGGAATGTTCAAGGAATTCACCGGAAAAGACATAGGTTTTTTTGAACTCAGCAAATACATGTTCTTTCTCGGGTGGTTGATGGTCTTTCTGATATGGGGTTATCTGATGATATTCCTGAAGCCCGAAAAAAAGGTCATCACAGGACTGAAGGAAAAGGTCACAAAACTTTCCAAAGAGCTCGGGCCCATGACCAGAAACGAAAAGTTTGTCATCATAACAGTTATCTGCGTTGTAGCAATTATGTCAATGCAGTCTTTTATACCTGCTTTAAAGACAATGGACAGGGCAGCCTTAATCCTTATATCAACACTCCTGTTTTTTATTTTTAAGATACTTACGGTAAAGGAGCTTGAGGAAATACCATGGAATATCATTCTCCTCTTCAGCGGCGCTATGAGTATAGGTTTCTGTTTATGGAAGACAGAGGCCGCGCAGTGGATGGCAGTTAACTGGCTGGTCATGTTCCAGCACTCACATTGGCTTGTATTCGTCCTGAGCATAGCAACTTTTGTCCTTATCATGACGAACTTTATTATGAACGTTGCCGCAATAGCAATATCGCTTCCGGTCTCCCTTGTTGTGGCCGGTTATCTCGGCGTTTCTCCTGAAGTAATATTTTATTCTTCGCTCGCAACCGCGGGAATGCCTTTTGTGCTGCTCATCGGCGCAGCGCCGAATGCTATTGCATACGAATCAAAACAATTTACTACAGGTGAATTTTTCAAACATGGGATATTGTTAAGCGTGGCATTGGTAGCAATTATCGGCGTACTCATACTAACATTATGGCCGATTTTGGGGATGCCGACGGTGCTGAAATAGAATACAGGAGTCAGAAGACAGGAGACAGAATGGAATTTGAAAACGTCTTGAAGAAATATTTCGACAAACTATACACCGAGATCGAATTCGTCAAGAAGACATACAATGCTCTCAGAGAACTCGGCTTCAATGACGACAATACAATCGCCGCCACTTGTATCTGCAGAGATGAGATTTCACAAACTCTCAGAAGTATTATTAAGCACATGTGGGGCGAGGCATTTAATCTTTCAAGCCTTGCGGGGATGTTTTTTGCAGGCAAAACAGGATTGGCGGCGGCAATGCATCATGCTCCCATTGAAGGCGGAAAAGAGCGGTATGTATTTTACGCCCTCCCGCATATAGCGATTGACAGTGAAGGACATCTCGGCACTTGCAGACGCACCGGAAGAGAAGGTAAATCCGTAGCTTGCGGGGCGCTTGACTCATTTCAGAAAGAGATGTCAGACGGCAGGGTAAATCTTACCATGGATAATGAAGACGTAGAACAGAGCCTTATCAGGATGCGGCTTTTAAGAGAGATACAGTATGGTCATGTCCCGGATCTCCTTGAGCTCACAAGGATAACACAAACCGTTATTCAGGCAGACCTTGAGAACACGATTAAAAAGGTTGTTCATATTGAAAAAAGTAATTACGCGGTAATAACCGGAATTCAAATACACAGCGCTGAGAGCAATTATGTCTCACCTGAAGCGTGTTATGCGGTGGTAGATGGGGAAAGGACAGAGTTAAGAGTTTAGAGAGTTCGTGGAGTTCATGGAGTTCGTGGAGTATATTTTTAAACTCTACAAACTCTATAAACTCTATAAACTTTTGAACTCTATGAACTAATAAAACGGAGGAATTATGAAAACAACTAATTTAATGATGATGCAAGGAGGACTCAACTTATGATGACCATGGTCGCAGTCGTATTCGTATTAGCATACTCAATGATCGCACTCGAGCACCCCATTAAGATCAACAAGTCTGCCACGGCGCTGATCGCCGCAGGCTCAATGTGGACTCTGTATTCCTTCGCAAGCCCCCTCGGCGTTGAAGGCGTAACCCACCAGCTCACGGAAAAGCTGGCCGAGACCGCGGCCATTGTATTCTTTCTGATCTGCGCCATGACCATCGTCGAGGTGACCGACTCTCACGGTGGTTTTGAGGTTATCACCTCGCGCATCAAGGCCACAAAGCTGTCGAGCCTGCTCTGGATAATCGGCTTCATCTCATTCTACCTGTCTTCCATCCTCGACAATATGACCACCACCATCGTGATGATCGCCCTGATGAAACGACTGCTCAAGGACCATAAACAACGCCTATTTTTCGCAGGTATTATCGTAATCGCCGCCAATGCCGGAGGCGCATGGACCCCGATCGGCGATGTAACCACTACCATGCTCTGGATCGGAGGACAGATCACGACAGGTAATATCATGAAGGGCCTCTGGATCGCTTCCATGATCAATTTACTGGTACCTCTTGTCATAGCCTCGTTCATGGTCAAAGGCGATGTCGTGCCTCCGGATAAGGTCGAGAACGGCATAGGCAACACCTCACAGTTCGAAAAGAACCTGATGTTCTTTATGGGTATAGGTTCCCTGATCTTTGTCCCGATATTCAAGGCAGTAACGCATCTGCCTCCATATCTCGGTATCTTACTGGCCCTCGGTGTGCTCTGGCTGGTGGGTAACATTCTTCATCGCAACAAGCCCGATGAAGAGAAGGACCACCTCAGGCTGGCCAAAGCCCTTAAGCGCATTGATATGGCATCTGTGGTGTTTTTCATCGGCATCCTGCTTGCAGTGGCAAGCCTATCTGCCAATGGAATGCTCCCGGCGCTGGCCGGGTGGCTCGATGTCAAACTCGGCAACCAGTCTCTTATCGTCATTATCATCGGCCTTTGTTCCGCTGTTATAGATAATATTCCTCTGGTGGCTGCTTCCATGGGCATGTACCCGATGACCCAGTTTCCGCCTGACTCCTTTATCTGGGAATTCATGGCCTACTGCGCAGGCACAGGCGGTTCTATCCTGATCATTGGTTCGGCTGCGGGTGTTGCTGCCATGGGTCTCGAAAAGATCGAATTCTTCTGGTATGCCCGCAAAATCGGGCCGCTTGCCTTTGCCGGGTATTTCGCCGGGATAGCGGCATACATTATCCAATACAGACTGCTGCATTAAATAATGTAGGGGCGTATTGCACAATACGCCCCTACCCCTTAATCCTTACCCCGTAATCCCTACCCCCTTAAGTCGTCTTCCCTCTCAACTCAAAAATATTGTATTATTAGCACAGGAGATCTATGCAATTAAAAATCTGGCATAAGATGATTATCGGCATCTCTATCCCGGCTCTTATTACTGTTGCCGGCAGCGTAATGTCTTACGAATACATAAACGATGTGAAGGTCCGGCAACAGTTTGTCCAGATCGCCGATGACTTAAAAGAACATGTACTTGAGGTCCGGCGAAACGAAAAGAACTTTTTCATCCACAAGGATGCTCAATATTACAATTATTTCCAGGGTTCATTGTCTGTCCTCAGGAATTCACTGGCCGATATATCTCCTGAGGTCTCTGCTGAAATAGGCGAAGGAAACCTTTCACAACTGCGCAGTTTAATCCAGGATTACGCAGCTATCACTGATGAATTATACGGACAATATCAGCAGGAAACCGGCTACTTTGAAGAAGTAAGGGAAAAAGGCAGGAAACTCGAAGCCTATGCTGCAGCGAAAGAAGACAATGAGGAACATCTGGTCAATTTCATTCTGAACCTTAGACGTCTTGAAAAAAACTACATGCTTTTTCGTGACAGAAACTCTTTCTATATTTTGGACCGGGCGCTCACAGAAGTAAAAAAACTGCTCCCTTCCTGTGTTGAATGTACAGCTTACACTGAAGCGATTTACAATCTTTCAAATTCCTACAAAAAAAGCGCTTTACTGATAAACGAGCTGCAGATAATCGGAGATAAATTTGAAAAGATCACTTACAGGAATGCCGGTCTTGAAAGACAGAAGATCAACGCCTTTCTCGACCGGACACATAACCTTTTATTTATGGCCCTTATACTTTTTTGTACAATAGGCCCTTTTTTGGTATATAAGACATCTTCCTATATAGTCGCACCTATTAACAGGCTCTCTGATATCACAAAGAGGATCGCTGCAGGGGATTTAAACCTCAGGGCTCCCCTTAAGGAACATGATGAAACCTACACCCTTGCGCAGTCCTTTAACACAATGCTTGATAAGTTGCAATTAACACATGAATCACTGGAAAAAAGCCTGGAGCTTCTGCACGAAAAACATATGGAGGCTGAAAAGCGCGCCTCACTCGGTTTTCTTATTTCAGGAGTTACTCATGAGTTAAATAACCCATTAAATAATATCTCGCTGACTGCAGAAACAATGAAAGAGGACCTGGAAGAACTCACACATGAAGAACTTCAGGAATGTATACAGGATATATTGACCCAGAGCGAACGTGCAAAACACATTATAGATGATCTGCTCGATTTTGGCGGAAGGCGAAAATCCACTGCCATGGAAAAACTTGACATAATAAATATCCTGGAGGAATCGGTAAATCTTGTTGCCAATGAGATGAGAGTCAGCAACATCAACCTGAAAATGAATCTGTCTCGTAATGCCTTCTTGATCAGAGGCAACAGGGTCAAACTTGAAGAAGTCTTTGTCAATTTATTTATTAATGCCATACAGGCCATGAAAAACAATGGCGCTCTGACTGTAACCGCAACTCCTGATGCAGAGAACAGATCTATTATTATAGCTGTCAATGACACCGGGAAAGGGATACCAAAGGAAGATCTCAGAAACATCTTTGAGCCGTTCTTCACTACAAAAGAGGTCGGCGAAGGCACCGGGCTCGGGTTATCGGTGACCCATGGAATAATAAATAATCATAAAGGTGAGCTCAACGTTGAGAGTCAAGAAGGTGTCGGCACAACATTCACCATCAAATTGCCGGCATATGAAGAAGCAGTTTAAAAATATTTAGGAGCGAAGTTGGCAGTGAATAAAATTAGCATCATGATAGTCGATGATGAGCCTATCGTGGGGAAGAGGCTTAAACGGTTATTTGAAAAAAACGGCTATGCTGTTGAGATCTTCACGAGAGGCTCTCTGGCGCTGAAGGAACTCGAGAATAAAAAATTCGATATCATTATCACTGACCTGAAGATGGGGAAAGTGGACGGGATGCAGATACTCGAAACTGCCAGGGAAAAATATCCTGATACAAAGATAATTATAATTTCAGGCCTCAGTAAAAATACACTGGTAATCGATGCATTAAAGAAGGGGGCTTTCTCTTTTATTGTTAAGCCCTTCAAATTCAACGAGCTTAAAGAAGTTGTATATAGAGCTCACAGAGAACTGCGTGATACAGAAAATTAACTTTATATCTTACTTAACTAAAACCATATCCACCACCTCATCCATCTTGTCGGTAAATATAATAATCAGTCCTTTTTTGATCTCTTCCTGTATGCTGTCCACCTCAATTTTATTCTTTAAAGGCAGAATTACTGCTTTTATCCTGGCCCTTTTTGCTGCGAGGATCTTTTCCTTTATCCCGCCCACAGGCAGTATGCGTCCGCTCAGGGTCAGTTCCCCGGTTACTGCAATATCCTGTCTCGCATATTTTCCTGTAAGGAGTGAAATGAGAGACAGCGCAATTGTAACACCGGCAGATGGGCCGTCTTTGGGAATAGCGCCGGCAGGCACATGGATGTGAATATCATGTTTTTCAAAAAAATCCTCAGGTATGCCGAATGCGAGGGCATTGCTTCTTATATAACTCAAGGCTGTCTGTGCTGATTCCCGCATAACGTCTCCGAGAGAACCCGTAAGTATCAGTTGCTGCCGCCCGATCATTCTTGCCGCCTCAATAAAAATGATCTCCCCCCCAACTTCAGTCCAGACAAGGCCTGTTGTTACCCCGAGCCGGTCCTTGTCCTCAGCAACTTCAAAATGATATTTCCCCGGGCCGAGAAGTTTTTCCACTCTGTCGGGTGTTATTATTACGGCCTCTGTATCACGATGCTCCTTAAAATAATCTTTAGCTATTTTACGGCACAATGCTGCAATCTCACGGTTGAGGTTACGTATACCAGCTTCATGTGTGTATTCCTGTATGATCTTGTAGTTCGCTTCTTCAGTGAAGACCGGCGGACTGTCGATCAATCCTGTTTCCCTGATCTGTCTGGGGACCAGGAAATTAGCGGCTATCTTTGCCTTTTCTTCTTCCGTATATCCCGAAAATTCAATTACCTCCATACGGTCTCTCAGTGCATCCGGTATATTGTCCGCAACATTGGCTGTTATGATAAACAGGCCCTCGGAAAGATCAAAAGGGATATCGAGATAATGGTCAATGAATTGTGCATTCTGCTCCGGATCAAGCACTTCAAGAAGGGCGGCGGCAGGGTCTCCTTTTGCATCATGTCCCAATTTGTCAAGTTCATCGAGAATGATCAGAGGATTTGATGATTCCGCCCTGCGTATCTCCTCAATTATCCTCCCCGGCATTGCCCCGGCGTAAGTCCTTCTGTGCCCCCTTATTTCAGCCTCATCCTTTATGCCTCCCAGTGATATGCGTGAAAACTTCCTTCCGAGCGCCCGTGCAATGGATTTTCCAAGTGAGGTCTTTCCTGTCCCCGGAGGGCCTGAAAAGCACAGGACAGACCCTTTCGTCTCTTTTCTCAGATTTTTCTTCTCAATTGCCTGCCTGACAACAGTCTTTACATTTTCAAGTTTGAAGGGTTTTGTAAGATAATGAAAGGCCCCGTGCTTCATGGATTCCACAGCGCTGTCAATCGTTGCATAACCCGTGATCATAACAACTTCCGTATAAGGATGTTTTACCTTGGTCCTTTTAAGTATCTCAATGCCATCAATATGATCCATCTTAAGGTCTGTAAGGATCACATCAAACTCCAAAGATTCCATCTTCTTCAGTGCTTCCACACCATTGGAAACAGAAACAACAACATAATTATCCTTTGACAGATAATGGGTCAGGTTCTTTCTCACTATCTCCTCATCATCTACTATCAGTATCCGGGTTTTTCTGTTCATCTTCAGGTTTTTAACGGCAAGATACTCAAGGATCCTTTCCTTTATCCTGTGTAATCCATAGTGGTCCTCATCAAGGATCCTTTCCGCCCTTTCTATGTCAAGGTTATCCTCCGTTCTTTTATTCCAGGGCAGGGTGATTATGTAGTTAATATAGGTAAGGCCTATTGTATATTCAGCTACGGTAGAACCCATCTTCCTCAACATATTGAGTTCCTTCGAAATTATCTTTTCGACATGAGGAGGGATATGAGCAAGTTTTATCTTCTCATGCAGCTCCGCTAATACCGTATCCTGCTCTTCGTTGTCTTCCGATTTCTTAAAGAATTTCATGGGACTTATTTTATAAGATTGCGCATAAGAATATAAAGAACATTCAGCATATCAGCCTTTTAACTTCTCATAGATCTCTTCAAACAATTGGGCCGCTTCCTTGAATGCCTTCAATACCTGCGGGTCAAAGTGGTGGGGCATGGTCCTTCCGTCGCCTTCTGTAATTATACTGCATGTTGTGTTGTGGTCAAACGCAGGTTTATATACTCTTGAATTTCTCAAAGCATCGTACTGGTCCACAATATTCAATATCCTTCCTTCTATGGGAATCTGCTCACCGCTCAGGCCATACAGGTAGCCGCTGCCGTCCCACCTCTCATGATGATATAAAGCCATATTTTTTGCCATAACAAATCTGCTGTGTTCTCCCAATATACCCGCTCCGTATATCGTATGTTTTTTCACTGTTTCAAATTCCTCAGCAGTCAGTTTGCCGGGTTTTCTGAGAATATCAGGATGTACGTGTATCTTTCCAACATCATGAAGTGTGGCATGAAGGCGCATAATATTTATAAGCTGCTCTGACAGCCCCATTTTTTCTCCTATCAGGGCACAATACTCCCCCACTCTGAGAATATGGTTGCCTGTATCCTCATCGTTTGCCTCTGCAGCCCTTGCAAGAGAATATACCATATAATCAAAGGCGTCCTCAGTTTCTTTTACCTGTGCTGCAAGGGATTTCAGATACAGGCTTTGCATGACGATACTGTTTAAGACTTCCGCATCGTATTTGGAAACAACCTTATCGTAATTAAGTGCAAATGCGCAAAAAACATTACTTACAAAACAGGCGATATTCGATACATATATAGAAATGGACTCAAGCTTTTTCACAAACGGCTCAAGAACCGGTCTGTCAAGATCCATCTTATTATAAAAAGATATCTCCGGCTTATCCCTTGCAGGTAAATCAAGTAGATGGTGAGCTTCAAAATCAAGCAGTGTCCTCTGCAGCTCGGAAGTGGTTGATTCATACTTGTACCAGACCCAGTCCTTTAACTCCCCGTCTCCGTTATTTCCTGACATCTCTCCCAAACGACCGTTATCTTCCCTGATCCCGACAATGATCGTCTCGGGCCTATCCGTCATTTCTGAAGGTTTTCTTATAATATGATTAACAATACTGTCCATCCTTGAAATAAAATTAAAGTTTTGCGGATCAAAGGACATTACTATCTCTTCACCGAAATTTATCAGGTTTGTGATTTTGCCGTATGCAAAGTTAAGTGTATCATGCAGTCTTTTTACCTTGAGCAGCATATTTATCCTTGTAAGAACTTCTCCCTGGTCAAAAGGCTTTGATATAAAGTCCTCTGCGCCGGCTTCAATACTTTTTATTCTTTCCTTTTTTGATGTCAGGGCAGTGATCATGATAACGGGGATGTTCCTTAGACTTTCATCCTCTTTTATTGTACGGCATACATCAATGCCGTTGAGCCCGGGCATCATCACGTCAAGAAGAATAAGGTCGACCTTCTGTTGCCTGATCTTATCGAGCGCTTCTGTCCCGTTTCCCGCCTTAATTACTTCATAGCCTCTCGGCACAAGCACAGCCTCAAGCAATGCTGTATTTACCTTTTCATCATCAACACAGAGTATCCTTGGTCTTTGTAACATTATGAGTCTCCCCAAATATAAAATATTTATATTTTAATGTGCAGAAGCAGGTTTCCGGCATTCCATAACATATTGTCCTGTATTTATCGGTATCGTAAATGTAAAAGTGCTTCTCTTTCCGTATTCACTCTCAACCCATATTTCGCCGCAATGCAGTTCCACTATTTTTTTGGTCAAAGCGAGGCCCAGTCCTGTTCCTTTATGTTTTTTTGTATATGCATTGTCAAGCTGCACGAATTCCTTAAAAAGCTCCGGCATATTTTCTTCTTTTATTCCAATCCCTGTATCAGCGACAGAAATTTCGATGAAATTTGTTTGTAGGGGCGAGGCGGTGCCTCGCCCTTCTTCCTGGACGACCCACCGGGTCGCCCCTACATTATTTGACAAGCATGCGGTCACCTGCACGCTCCCGCCATCCGGGGTAAACTTGAGAGCATTGCTAAGAAGATTAAACATTATCTGTTTGAATTTTCTTTCGTCAGCCTCTATATTTATGTCAGCCTCAGCTTCAATATCTGCACTTAAAGCTATGCCATGCTTATTCGCCTTTTCTTTTAATATTGCAACAGATGAGTTAATAGCGCCTTTTAAAAGAAACCTGCTAAGTTCAATCTGCATCATGCCGACCTCAATCTTTGACAGGTCCAGAAGGTCATTAATGAGGCTCAGCAAGTGCTTGCCGCTGTCAGTAATATAAGCAATATATTCTTTCTGCTGAGCATTCAGACTCCCATAGTGTTCATCCGTAAGTACCTCTGAAAAACCGAGTATGGAGTTAAGCGGCGTTCTGAGCTCATGGTTTACGTTTGCTATAAACTCTGATTTTGCCTGATTGGCAGCCTCGGCAACGTCCTTAAGCGCCATTAATACCTTCTCAATCCTCTGGCGCTCAATGAGTTCTATATGCAACTGTTCATTTATTCTTATTAATTCGGATGTGCGCTCTGCCACCTTATTTTCGAGTTCACTGCTATGAATCAACATCTCTTCCTTGAATTTTTTCAAGTCACTTGTCATTTTGTTGAACGACATTGCAAGCTGTCCGATTTCATCTTTTGAAGCTATGTTTATTTTACTGTCCAGGTTCCCCCTGCCGATTTCAATTGAAGCCTTATGCAGCGTTTTTAACGGTCTTGTAAGCTTTCGGGAAAAAATCACTATGCTACAGAGAATAACAATGCCGGCGATTGAAAAGATTGCTATCAATTTATTTTTCAGTATTAAAACAGGCTCAAGGGCTTTCTTTGCAGACACTGAAATTACCAGGTTCCAACCGTTACCCGCAAAACTGAGATAACCAGGCTCATTAATATAACTTGTAATTTCTTCTTCCTTTAAATGCTGATGCACCTTGCTCCCTAACAATTCCAACGCATCTAACTTCTTTTTCACGAATTCCCAGTTAGGTGAAATATCACTCAAGATGCCTTTCAGGTTGTAATTGGAGTAAAGGACTAAACCATTTCTGTCAAGCAATTCTATCTTGAAGTATTCATCAATTAAATGAATCCCTCCATAAACATCGCTTACGGGTCTCACTATGTTATATAAATAATCAATCGGCATCCTTGAAACGACAACACCTATAGGGGTTCCTTTTTTATCTTTGACAACAGACGCAAAATGAAATGCCGGCTTTTTAAGCGATATAGATGAATGTATATCTATAGCAAAATGTTTGCCATTTACAATATCAACCCAGTAGTCTTCTATCTTATGCTGTTCACCAAGCCTCTTGCCGGTTGTATCAGCTATCCTTACCCTGTTCATATCAAAAAATGACAGTGAAGCATACATATTGTGACGATCAAGGTATTCTTTTAATTTTTCTGAAATCTGCCCGGGAGTGGATGTTTTTGAGCTGATTAGCGGATCGTTGGCTAAAGCCGCCATTTCTATATATCTCTCATAAAGCATTCTGTCAATTTTTTCCATAGTATGGAAGGCATGACCTTCCAATGTACGCATTATCTCTTCTCTGAGTATTTTTATATTTGTAACGTAAACAAAATATATAATAATTACAGAGCTGATCAGAAATATCCCTAAGGATAAAGTGAGGTTAAACTAAAGTTAGTTGAAAATAATAAGTGGCTCCCCCGTGGGGTATAATCCACGG
Source organism: Thermodesulfovibrionia bacterium (assembly GCA_020057065.1). Lineage (GTDB taxonomy): Bacteria > Nitrospirota > Thermodesulfovibrionia > UBA6902 > UBA6902 > SURF-23. Next base: position 37 of record JAGVGM010000245.1, on the reverse strand, counting down.
AACGGAAAACAAAAAAGAAAGGAGCCACTAATGAAGA
>JAGVGM010000055.1 GCA_020057065.1 Thermodesulfovibrionia bacterium | reverse complement strand
TCTTCATTAGTGGCTCCTTTCTTTTTTGTTTTCCGTTCCGTGGATTATACCCCACGGGGGAGCCACTTATTATTTTCAACTAACTTTAGTTTAACCTCATATATATGGTTATGTTACTAACTACTACCACATTTATTTCATGGTCTTTCTTAACAAAATGTCCTTTCTGGTATAAAAGAACTAATAAAATAAGTTCAATTATTGTGGGAATAATTTTTTTAATTATATCGTTAGTATATTGGATTGCAGTAATTTTAACTTTAATTAATCTCCCATCAGATTTATTGACGAGTTCAGGTTTGTAGACAAAAAAAAGCTAAGGGGTCGCACCTTGACATTGGAAGGCTTCTGACAGAAGAGTAGGGAAGAAAGGGGTTGGAAGAAAGGTGCCGAGGTTTCAAGGGATTAAGGGAAGAAAAAGACGAAGGCGGAGGGAAGAGGAAAACTTGAATTTGAGAGAGGCAGTAGAAAAAATGAGGGATATTTTATGAGAGGTCGGGATGGACAATAAACTTGCCGTATTGTCTGAAATGTTCGTCAAAGGCAAAGACCGAATGGATTTTAAGTCTTTGCATTACCGCAAAAGAGGCGCAGTCGGTAAAGCTGAAGCCTTTGTCATCATATTTCTGAAAAATCCTCCATGCCTCGGATATGTCTTCATCAGAGATATTGAGGACATTGATTATAGAGGGGTCAAACATCTTCTTGCCGATCTCTATCGCATGCCGGCAGCCAAGCCGCTGTTTAACCAGATTCAGTGTTTCTACAACTATAAGATTAGTGGTTACCATCGGGTAAATATTGGTCTTAACAAACCGGATAGCGGCAGAATGGAAAGCATCATCTTTGTCTTTCAGGGCATAATAAGCGGAGGTGTCGACGAGAATTGCATGGGACAATATCATCTATTTAGTTCCACAAGATTTTCCATAAAGGTACCTGTTATGATCTTTGCTTACATCCGCGAGTCCGCTGGAGCCGGTGCCCGCAATTTTAAGAAATGCTTTTTTCTGTCTGTCAACGAATTTTTTAATCTTAGCTTCTTCCTGAACCGCGGGGGAAATGGTGAGTTTAACCCGCTCATGTTCGTGAAACCTGACTTTTTTGAGGGGCTTAAAAACACCATTCTCAAAAACAGCATCAATAACTTTAGACATAAGGCAACACCTCCTTTAAGAATCGAAACGTTACTAAAATTTACCATTATCTACATGCTCCTGTCAAAAGGAATAAGGGGGCGAACCCTATTTATAGCCAAAGGGAGATATAGATGAACAAAAAGGCAATTATTTTATCTTTATTTCTTCTGCTTTATCTAATCCTGCCGCATAATGTATCAGCCGTTGATGTTACGGTTCCGGATATGCCGGTGTTCAAGGACGCATCCGACACATTTATCGAGATACCGGTAGATGTTGATTACGCCATCGGATTGGCAGGGTTTCAAATGACCCTTACGTATGATCCGAACGTGCTCGAATCCCAAGGATCAAATTTTGGCGAATTGACTCCAATGCCTCAGTGGTCCATACTGCAAAATACACCCACCGCAGGCCAGATAATTATCGGCGGATATGACACGATACTTTCCGGCACGCCGATAGGCAGCGGCAGTCTGATAAAACCCCTCTTTAAGATCAAAGGCCGGCAGGGCGTCACATCCAATATCAATCTTAACTCTGTTAAGCTCTCCGATATTTACGGCAATGAGATTTATTCTAAAGTTGTTTCCGGCCAGGTCCATATCATGATCGTGGACAATGACGGAGACGGTATCCCGAATGATATAGATAAATGTCCTTACAATTACGACCCTGCTCAGGCGGATTCAGATAATGACGGCATAGGAAATGCGTGTGACCAATGCACGGGACCTCCAATAATGATCGGCAGCACAACTTATAATACGCTCCAGTCAGCTTATGATGCGGCGCAAAGCGGCAGCGCCATTAATATCCAGTTCGAAACATTATACCAGAACCTTCTCGCTGACAAAAACAAATCGGTCATACTCGAAGGCGGGTATAACTGCACCTGGACCTATCCGCCTTCAGGATTAACAGTGATAAAAGGCGAGATCAATAACAGACAGCCGTCGTCGCTTACATTGAGGAATGTTTACGTAAGTACCTTTCTCTACTGGATCGCTGATTGCTCAAATATAACCGGACTGGGACTGAATGATTATGACAGCGACGGAAAAAAAGATGCATGCGACCCACGTCCGGCTGACAGCAACCTGACCTGTGACAGGGACACTGACGGCGACGGCATGAGTGATTCATATGAGATACAGTATGGATTAAACCGCTCCGACGCCTTCGACAGAGACCTCGACTACGATGGAGATTATGTGACAAATTACGGAGAGTTCCTGCTGGGCACCGACCCTTTATCTGCTGATTCCGACAATGATGGATATTTTGACGGAGAAGACAGTTGTCCCCTTAACAACTGCAGTCAGATCGTATGGACAGACAATCCGATACAGGCCGGCACCATTATTAAGGCACAGCACATCCTGGAGCTTCGGTATAATATCAACCTGATTAGAACTAAACGTGTATTAGCCCCCTACCAATGGACCAATCCAATACTGACGCCGGGGAGCAGTTTAATAAAAGCGGAAGACATAACCGACCTGCGCAGGGCCTTGAACGATGTGTTAACGCCTGACCCTGCATGGGCGATCGATCCGAATATTGTACGGGGAACCGTGATCCAGTGGATGCACATTCAGGAATTACGCAATGCAGTAGAAAATGCATGGTAGCTGAGATGATCACTTTTTCAGAAATAAGAATAAATATTAATTAAGGAATACAGAACTGAAGTTATGAATACGCGATGTTTAAAGCAGAACGATATACTTAGGTTCAAGCTGCAAAAGGTGATGCATTATATATATTCTTTATTCATTCAGTGGTAATCTGTGGCTAAATGCTTTTTTATTAATTAATGAGAATGTTTGTGCTTTTTTTCATTCTTTTTTATTCATTCTTTTTGATGATGTAATAAGCAATCAAAATTGCTATCATACCACCACCAAACAGGATAATAGCGCTTAAAGTCATGTCATCCACTTTTAATTATGTTTTTGTTTATGTTTGTGTGCAAGACTTAATAAAAAAGCAATTGCCAACAATCCGATTATGATGGCGCCAATTACTTCAAGCATTGTTAATGAGTATGTTTATGACTTTTTTCGGAAAAATAAAAATATAATCCGGCGCCGATACCTATTATCAAAGCTAATATTAATGCAAAAAGCAGGGTATTCATGCTTTATTCTCCTTTTCCGGTGTAATCACCAGGGCTATAATAAAAGTTATTAATATTATAACACCTCCAATGAAAACAGTGCTCCAGGAAATCGAACTGCTTGGCAAAAGTGCATTTAATCCAAAAGCTATTAAAGCATATTCAACGATTTTAAAAAGCAAGCTTGCCGTCTTCTCCCTCTTGTTGTAATGCTTCATTTTTTGTCCCCTCAAAAGATTTCATAAATAAATATTAGCAGAAATAGTTAAAAACTTCAAAATAAAAAAAAGGCGTCCCGATTTTCGGGACGCCTTTTGAAAGAACGTGTTGCGTAAGTTAGAACTTTAAGAGTAAACCGTGTCTGACTGAGAAAGGATTATCGATTTCACTCTTGTCGCCGG
>JAGVGM010000184.1 GCA_020057065.1 Thermodesulfovibrionia bacterium | reverse complement strand
ATTGTTGTCAAAGCCGATCTGTTTTGGGGAATTACTGCCAATGTAAGTGCTGTCTCCTAATTGGCCGTAACCATTATATCCCCACGACCATAACGTTCCATCTGATTTTAAGGCAAGGGTGTGATAGTATCCTGCTGCAATTGAAATCCACTTATTGTCAGAGCCGATCTGTTTTGGGGAATTACTAATAGTTGTTGTGCCGTCTCCCAATTGGCCGGACAAATTACTTCCCCACGCCCATAACGTTCCGTCTGATTTTAAGGCAAGGTTGTGAAAGTATCCTGCTGCAATTGAAACCCACTTATTGTCAGAGCCGATCTGTTTTTGGGAATTACTATCAGTTGTTGTGCCTATCCCTAATTGGCCGTAACCATTAAATCCCCATGCCCATAATGTTCCGTCTGAGTTTAAGGCAAGGGAGTGAAAGTATCCTGCTGCTATCTGAGGAGTCACTGCCTCTGCTCTGTCTGCAAAGACACCTCCGATCAAGAAAACAAGAACTAAAAACAATGCATACATTAACGACTTTATTTTACTGATCATGTTTTCTCCTCCTGCTAATTCCCGCAGGTATATTCTCTGTAGAGAACATTAAATGATAGTGCAAATACGTTGCCAGAGGTTTATCAATGAAATGATTGTTAAAGAATAGGGGAGAACTGCAAATTGTAACTTCTTGATTGTGCTGATTTTTAAGGATTGTTTTAACGTGATTAAAATTGTCTTGCTAATTTCTTGATCTGTTTTATAAAGACATTTATTCGAATTTGTCATTGTTTTGACGCTCCTCCACGCTCTTGTACTTTCCAGCCCTCCATGCTTATACTTAGATACAAAACAGGATCGTGTGAAAAATGGACCAAAGAAGTGCTGAACGAGTTGCAGGCAAATACAGGACTGAAATTCTTTACAGAAATAATAGCTATCATGGGGTTATAGAAAATATTTCATGGTTAGGCCTGCACGGATCGAGTCCAGAGTGTCTCCGGCGCTATATCGATATTCCCCGGCCAAACCACAGTACCATATTGGACAGAAGCCTTGAAGAATAGCGGAGAGTTGAGGAGTTTGACAAAAGGCTTTTTATCGAAAAAGGGCTTCATATCGAATATACGCTTTTCCCCATTCTCAAAAACGAGCTCTAAGGTATAGTCATTACGAGTCTTTACACTGATGACATCAAGTAGTGCTTCCATAATATTCTCCTTTATTGAAAACGAGAATTCCGAAGAACATTGAGATTGTCGGCATTAGTTCTCCTTTCTATCGATATTATACCATTTTACCTATACTTGGGGTCTTTGCAATTGTTACTATCCTTGAACATCGCCTCCGCTCTTTCTTTCCCCCATATTTTATTCTTTTAAATACCCCGCTGTCTCTGCGGCGGTTCCTTTTAAATCCCCCCTTTGGAAAAGGGGGTTAGGGGGATTTTTTGAACAATCCCTACCTGATGATACCCCGTCCGTTTGCGGCGGGGAGTCTTCATTTAGTGCCATTAAAAGGAGATGTCTATATGAGGGTGTCTTGTCAATTGGTGTGTTACGTCCCATCTAATCGAGACGTAATCCCATGAAAGGCGATCTTCGTCCACATGGGATTATTTGCAATCGCCTTAGAGGGAAAATTAAGCGTATGCAAAAGCAAAATGGATAGTTGAGGACTTCAGGAAGAAATCAAGTCCTCTGGAACATAATTGAAATTGTTGACTTATGCGAAATAGTGCGAGTATTTAATGTTGTGATCAAATGTTGATTTCATAGGGTGATTAATGATGATCCCCCAAAATAACATTTTCAATCGGCAATTCTTAAAATATACGCTTATAAAAACCGATTTTTTTATCTGCAAGTCAATATTCCATGTAGCTTACAGAATTGATGATTAACGATAGGTAGAAATCGGCTAAATGAAAGTTTATGATATATTATGAATAAAGGTGAGATATTATGTCGGTAGTGTTCTTTGGTCCATGGACATGAACATTCTTTTTCTCGGACATTCACTGATCGAATTTTTTGACTGGCAAAAGCGGTTTCCCGGTCACACAGTTGTGAATCTTGGAGTGGCCGGAGAATCAGTGGAGGGGCTGCTTTTCAGGCTTGACGGAATAATAAAGGCATATACTGAGTCTGAACTTATATTTATTATGACCGGGATAAATAACATTGCAATGGAGGACTTTGATTTCTTTGATTCCTATAGGGGGATCATTTCAAAACTGTCTGCTGCTTATCCAAATGCAAAGGTGTTTATTCACAGCCTGTTACCGGTCCTTGTGGATTTTATAGACAATAAATCCATCCTGAGCGTGAATGAAGCGATAAAAGCCCTTGCCGAAGAAATGAGGGTGGATTTTATGGATTTACATAAACTTTTTATTGATGATCAGGGTAGACCGATCAAGGGCTATTTACTTAACGATGGAGTACATCTGAGCGATAAGGGATATGATGTTTGGTCAGGGGCGCTTGAAGAGATAATTAAGGGGGATGTTTCTTCTTCTTTTTAACTGCTTTTTAAAAACTGTTAATAGAGCCTCTTGCAAAAGTATTGTAAATTTCGATAGTCATGTATCGAATCTATCACCTTGTCGTTTTTTCCAGGCATCAGTGCTGTTTTAGCTCTTTT
>JAGVGM010000013.1 GCA_020057065.1 Thermodesulfovibrionia bacterium | reverse complement strand
GGATGTGCATGTATTATTGTTATCGGCTTTATCATTAAATATATTTAACCTGTCTTAGTAGAAAGGTGTGGCGATACAGGAGTCCCTCACTTATGACGTCTTAGTAAAAGTAATCTGATAATTCACGATGAATAGCTTATTTACCCCGTTAGAAAGCCCCACTGCATGCATTGGAATGCTCGATCATGCTCTTCTCGTACACCTCCAGTAACCGTTCAAGCGAAGTTACCCTGGCCTTGAGTCGGTTATAAGTTCGAGACAGACTTCACGTAAGGGGAATTTATTTCACAATTTATTCGTTATAAAATATTTCGATTACTTGATAGAAACCGGATAAACTGATAAAGTTTCTTAAGGTGTATGGCCACGAGATCAAACATTCATCATGATGAAGCACAGGCAATAAAATTGCCTCTCAGAAATTACGTTCGCCAACGGATCATTACAGCATCTCAGCGCTATTTCTTTGCAAATAGTTTTCTTGTCAGCGCATTTGCGGCGCTTAGTATTTTTACTGGTTGCAGCCGCCCTGCCCCTGATCTTGTGCAGGGCTATATCGAAGGAGAGTTTGTTTATGTCTCTTCACCATACGCGGGCACGCTGAAAACGCTGCATGTGCGGCAGGGCGCTCAGGTGAAAACTGGCGACATTCTCTTCACGCTTGAAAACGTGTCCGAAAAATCCGCAAAGGACGAAGCGGAATGGCGGCTGAAGCAGGCCCGTGAAAATCTGAAAGACGCGCAAAAAGGCAAACGATCCTCGGAAATTGAAGCTGTCGAGGCGCAACTGAGGCAGGCGCAGGCTGCTTTATCACTGTCAGAAAAAGAGCTTGGCCGGCAGGAAAGCCTCTTCCTCTCTGGATTGATTGCCGCGCAGGATATAGACCGGGCGCTTGCTGCTCACGACCAGAATCGCCAGCGCGTCACACAGTTGGAAGCGGACCTAAAAACAGCGCGGCTCGGCTTACGCAGTAATCAGATCGCTGCGGCAAAGGCAAATGTGCAGGCACTGGAAGCAGCCTTGTCCAGGGCTGAATGGGACCTGTCGCAAAAGCAGCAAACCGCACCTCAATCAGGCCTTGTGTTTCACACCATTTACAGGGAAGGGGAATTTGTCGCTTCCGGCCGTCCGGTAGTTACGCTGCTGCCTCCTCAGAATATCAAGGTTAGAGCTTTTGTGCCTCAGTCACGGATTAGTGCGATTCATACCGGAGACAGGGTGCGGGTTTTTGTGGATGGCATGGCTGAGCCGTTCATCGGGACATTAAGTTTTATCTCGCCCCAGGCGGAATTCACGCCTCCGGTCATTTACAGCAAAGAGAATCGCGCCAAACTGGTGTTCATGATAGAAATGGTCTTTGATCCCGAAGCAGCGGTGAAGCTGCACCCGGGCCAGCCGGTCGATGTACAATTTGGTCCATGATATATGACTGAAAATCTTGCCATCGATGTGCATGGGATGACGAAGCATTTTGGCAGCCTCACTGCCGTCAACCATGTCAATCTCCAGGTCCGCACCGGCGAAATATGCGGCTTTTTAGGCCCGAACGGAAGCGGCAAAACAACGTTCATCCGCATGCTCTGCGGGCTGCTGCGAGCAGACGCAGGGAGCGGCGCATGCCTCGGACATGACGTGATCACAGAGAGTGAAGCCATCAAACGCCAGGTCGGCTATATGACCCAGCGCTTCAGTTTTTATGAGGACTTGAGCATTGCCGAAAACCTCGATTTTGTCGCGCGCATGTATTCCCTTAAGGACCGCCGCAATGCCGTGCGCGAAAGCCTCGAGCGTTTAGGGCTTGCAGAACGGCGGGATCAGCTTGCCGGCGAGCTTTCCGGCGGATGGAAACAGCGTCTTGCATTAGCCGCATGCATGATTCATCAGCCTAAGCTGCTGCTGCTTGATGAACCCACCGCAGGCGTAGACCCCAAGGCACGCCGCGAATTTTGGGAGGAGATACATGAGCTTGCAGGACAGGGACTGACGTTCCTGATCGCCACGCATTATATGGATGAGGCCGAGCGATGTCATCGACTCGCCTTCATCTCCGGCGGCAATCTGCTCACCCACGGCACTGTTGCCGAGGTCATTGATCAGGCGCATCTGACGACCTGGGCGGTCAACGGCCCTGATCTGCTCAAACTCGCCGGACAGATTCGAGAACATCCCGGCGTGGGGCAGGCCGTGGCTTTCGGCAACACGCTGCATGTAAGCGGAGACGAGGTAACCGCCCTCGAACAGGCCATCGCTCCATTCCGAACTGAGCAGTATGAATGGCGACGGATCGACTCCGGGCTTGAAGATGTTTTCATTCAAATGATGAAAAAATCAAAGAAGGGCGATTCATCATGAAGAAATACAGTTTTTCTCCGGCGCGTTTTTGGGCGATGGTCGTCAAGGAATTCATCCAGATGCGCCGTGACCGTTTGACCTTCGGGATGATGATCGGCATCCCGCTCATCCAGCTTATCTTATTCGGCTTTGCCATCAATGCGGACCCGAAACACCTGCCAGCCGCAGTGCTCTTGGCCGACCACGGCCAGCAGGGCCGCACGCTGCTGTATGCGATTCAAAACACCGGTTACTTTGATTTCATACGTGAGGTAAAGACCGAAGCCGAAGGACAGGATGCGCTCGCGCGCGGTGAAGTCCAGTTCGTTGTCAACATCCCGGAGAATTTCACGCGCGACCTCCTCCGTGGAGACAGGCCCGCCATTCTCGTTGAAGCGGACGCGACTGATCCATCCGCCACCGGCAACGCGCTTGGCGCCCTGCGCACCCTGGTGAACACTGCGCTTCAAAACGATCTCAAAGGCTCCCTCTCCTATCTCGCCGGCGCCGACGGCCCCATCGATCTGCGCATCCACGCACGTTACAACCCCGAAGGCATCACATATTATAATATCGTGCCGGGGCTGATGGGTGTTATCTTAACAATGACCATGGTGATAATCACCGGGCTGGCGATCACCCGCGAACGCGAGCGCGGCACTATGGAAAATCTTCTCTCCATGCCCACGCGCCCGGTCGAGGTGCTGATCGGAAAAATAACCCCCTACATCCTCGTAGGCTACATCCAGATCGGGCTGATCCTCGCTGTAGCGTACTTTCTCTTCCATGTCCCTTTGGTGGGAAGTCCCGCCCTCCTGTTCGCTGTAGCTCTGGTCTTTATTATCGCAAACCTGGCAATGGGCATTACTTTTTCCACCGTGGCCAGGAACCAGCTCCAGGCCATGCAGATGGCGTTCTTTTTCTTTTTGCCTTCAATAATGCTTTCCGGTTTCATGTTCCCTTTTCGCGGCATGCCTAAGTGGGCCCAGGCCATTGGCGAAATTTTGCCGCTCACCCATTTTCTGAGAATAGTACGCGGCATACTGCTCAAAGGCAACGGCCCCGGAGAGGTTGTACTTCAGCTGTGGCAGATCGCGCTGTTTGCTGCAGTCGCTTTGATCATCGGGGTGAAACGTTATCGGAAGACATTAGATTAATCTGACCCACATTTTCCTCAATCAACTTTTTATCATGCAGATATTTTATTATCATGTCAACGCATTCCGGCAAGGCCAACACATGGGTCTCAACCACAAGTTCAGGCGTCTCAGGTATTTCATATGGATCGTTCACGCCTGTAAATGCCTTTATTTGTCCTGAAATAGCTTTCTTATAAAGCGATTTCGGATCTCTCTGCATACACACAGTTACAGGACAATTTACAAAGACCTCTATAAATTCCGAATCATCCACAAGTGTTCTCGCCGACTCCCTGTCTTCCTTGAACGGAGAAACAAAGGCGCAGATAACGATCAGTCCCGCATCAACGAACAATTTAGCCACCTCCCCTATTCTCCTGATATTCTCCCTTCTGTCCTCCTTTGAAAATCCGAGGTCTTTGTTAAGACTGTGGCGCATATTGTCGCCGTCAAGGACGTATGTATGTCCTCCCATGTCATGCAGTCTTTTTTCAAGTTCCCGCGCTATAGTTGTCTTGCCCGAAGAAGGAAGCCCTGTCAGCCAGATTATTAATGAAGAGTGCCCTTTGATTTTCCTCCTGTCGTTTTTTGATACTTCCCATGTTTCCCAATAGACTTCACTGTTTGGTTTTTTTGAATCCATAACTTCTCCTTTTAAAATATTTACAAATATCCCAAATGCCTCAAACGCTCCATAATGATTTCCTGGTCTTCTTTTTCTCCTGAAGTCACTGTCGTGCTCTGGTTATCAGCCTTTCCGGCCCGCTGCCTGTAAAGGGAGGAGTCTACCACTTCCGCGATGTCCTGAGCATCCAGTTTTATACCAAGAAAAGCAACGATGCTTTCTATGGTTGAAACGGGATTACTTACAACATTCGCGTAATTCAGATACAGCACATCAATATTTTTCTGCTGCTCAAGCCACTTCTTTACCTGTTCGAGATGAACGGAATAGTTCTGCTTCAATATACTGCCTTCAATATTGTCCTCCGCATGTCCAAGCCTGTCCGCCATTTTCTTCTGGGAAGCGAGAATTTCATCAATATTCCTTAGCATGAATATAATCCTGTATTTAATTCCCAAATCCATGTTCAGGTGCTGAAGCAGCGGTGAGACGATCTTGACCGCGGCGCCGCACGCAATATTAAGCCAGGAATTATCTCTCTCAAGGTCCTTTACCCTGTTGAATTCGTAATATCCTTTAGGGTTGTCTTCATCAGGCTCCCTGAGATCATCCACCAGCAAGGGGATTTTGCATGCACTCAGCATTTTCATCATCATTGAAGTGCCTGAACGCGGCAGCCCGGAAATCACAATTATATGTTCGTCGACTGCATATTTGTTTGATACGTTGGACTTCATAGTAGCGCTCCTTGATTTCATATTAATGATCCTTACGAAAGTCTTATATCCCACTCTAATTAATCGGCTGAAACGCAGGAAAAGTTTAGAGGGCGGTTAGTTCAGAGTTGATGAGAGACGGGATTTCAGCAAATATCTCAAACCTTCACGCCCATTGCAATCTGCCTGTTTTTGATAGCCCGCAGCCTGTCCCGCAACTCGGCGGCTCTTTCAAAATCAAGTTTTGCTGCAGCCTGTTTCATTTCGTCTTCGAGTTCCTTGATTGCTGATTCATTGCAGTACTCAACTCTTTCCTCGGCAACAGCCGGAACTGTCCAGTAGTCCGCCTCATAAATTGAGCTGAGGATATTCGTTATCTCTTTTTTGATCGACGTTGGCGTTATCTTGTGTTTCTTGTTGTAAGCTTCCTGTATCTTGCGCCTGCGGTTAGTTTCATTTATAGCATTTTTCATGGACCCTGTTATTGAATCAGCATAAAATATGACCGTGCCATGAATATTTCTTGCTGCTCTTCCCGCTGTCTGTATCAAAGAACGGGTGGAACGCAAAAAACCTTCCTTGTCAGCATCAAATATGGCAACAAGCGACACTTCAGGCAGATCAAGTCCTTCTCTCAATAAATTTACTCCGACAAGCGCATCAAATTTCCCGAGTCTCAAGTCTCGCAATATCTCGATCCGTTCAAGGGTGTCAATATCAGAGTGGAGATACCGTGCCTTTATCCCCAGCTCCGAATAATATTCTGTCACATCCTCAGCCATTTTTTTCGTCAGGGTTGTTACTAATATCCTTTCTCCCTTTTCAGCCCTCTTCCTGATCTCTCCGAGGAGGTCCTCGAGCTGTCCTGAAACAGGTCTTACATCAATGACAGGGTCTTTCAAACCGGTAGGTCTGACAACCTGTTCGATTATCCTGCGGTTTGATTTGTTAATCTCATATTCAGATGGAGTTGCGGATACATAGATCGCCTGATTCACCCTGTGCTCAAATTCATTGAACTTGAGCGGACGGTTATCAAGCGCAGACGGAAGTCTGAAGCCGTAATCAACAAGCGTCTGCTTCCTTGAGCGGTCTCCCTGATACATTCCGCCGATCTGCGGTACAGTCGCATGTGATTCATCTATGATTAAAAGAAAGCCTTCCGGGAAATAATCTATGAGACAGGACGGCGGTTCGCCCGGCGCCCGTCCGCTCAAATGCCTTGAATAATTTTCTATCCCGTGACAATATCCGAATTCCTTCATCATCTCCATATCAAACCGCGTTTTCTGTTCAAGCCTTTTTGCCTCAGGATGTTTATCCTGTCTGAGCAGGAACATCAGCCTTTCATCAAGCTCTCTTTTGATCGATTGCATGGCCCTCTCGATCCTCGGTCTCGGCGTGATCCAGTGGCTGTTGGGATAGAGAACAATTTTTGCAAGCCTTCTGATTACCTTGCCGGTGAGAGAATCAAATTCATACAGGCCGTCAATGTCATCACCGAAAAATTCAGCCCTTATTGCATTGTCGCCGGAAAAAGATGGGAATATCTCAACAATATCTCCCCGCACCCTGAAGGTCCCTCTCTTAAAATCCTCCGTACGTTCATAGAGCATGTCCACGAGCTTTCTCAAAAATGCGTCCCTCTCGGTACGCATTCCTTCTTCAATAGAAAAGTTCATCCCTATATAATCTTCAGGAGAGCCGATGCCGTAAATACATGAAACAGATGCCACAACAATGGTGTCGTTCCGTTCAAGCACGGCACGTGTTGCTGCATGTCTGAGCCTGTCAATGTCCTCGTTTATCATGGAGTCTTTTTCAATATATGTATCTGTGGAAGGAATATAAGCTTCAGGCTGATAGTAGTCGTAAAAGCTCACAAAATATTCCACTGCATTTTCCGGGAAAAAGGTCTTGAATTCGCCGTAAAGCTGGGCGGCAAGGGTCTTGTTGTGTGCTATGACAAGCGTTGGTTTATTCACATTAGCAATTACATTAGCGATCGTAAATGTCTTGCCGGAGCCGGTAACACCGAGGAGCACCTGGTGGTTGAAGTTCCTGAGAACTCCTTCGGTGAGCATTTCTATCGCATTTGGTTGATCACCAGTGGGCTTGAAGTCAGATGTTAATTTGAAAGTGCCGGGGGTTTTTCTATTTGGGTCGAACACCTAATTATTATACACCCGGGGAAATATCTTTAATAATTAGTAATTAGGTTATATGACCCTGGCCAATTCCTCGAAACTTGTCAGGCCTTCAGCTGCTTTCATAAGCCCATCCTGTCTGAAGGTCCGATACCCGATATTTGCGGCGGCTGCCTTGAGTCCACTGAGGGGCGCCCTCGCAAAGATCGCATCCCTGAATTCTGTTGATGGAATTATAAGCTCAAATAGCCCTATCCTGTTTATATATCCCGAATGTCCGCAGGCCATACATCCCCTGGAACGGAAAAGCCTCGGGGATGTATTTCCCGTAAGAGACTGAATTTCTTCTGCAAGTTCTCGTGGCGGATCATAGTCCGTGATACATTCCTGACATAGTCTCCGGACCAGGCGTTGTCCGAGTATGGCTGTAAGAGCTGAGTAGAGCATAAAAGGTGGAACATCCATATCAAGGATCATGGATAAAGCGCCGATAGTATCATTGGATAAAAACCGGCTAAGGACAAGTGTCTTGGGCATAGATGTAAGCAAGGCAGAGACAATCGTCTCCTTCGTCATCATTTCTCCGACCATCAGGATATCCATATCCTGCCTGGTCAGGGCTTTCAGACCCTTCTCATAACTGTATCCTGCTCTTTCATTGGGCTGTCCCTGATTGATACCGCTCAGTTTGTTCTTGATAGTCCTTTCGTATGTGAATATAGCTTTGTCAGGATTCTTAAGATGGTTCAAAGCAGCATAGATGGTTGAGCTCTTACCGCTGTCGGACTGCCCCGTTACCAGTATAAGCCCCCTGGGATTTTGAAGCAGTTCCTTAAAACTGCCAAGCGTATCAGGGGCAAATCCGAGCTTTTCGAGCTTCAGTTCTTCTTTGGAAAACGGCTGCTGAAAGGTCAATACCATTCTTTCTCCGTGCAGCGAAGGGATTGTGGCAACATCTATGTCAAACAATTTCCCGAACAATTTGGCCCTGAAATAACCCTCAAGCGGGACCATTTTGCTGATAATATCAATGGAACTCAGGATCTTGATACGGTTAAGCACATTCTGCTGGAGGTTCAGCGGAGGTTTAATAAGCAGCTTAAGTCTTCCGTTAATACGCAAATAGATCTCAAATGCTTCTTCTTTCGGCTCTATATGTATATGGGTGGCCTCTTTGTCGATAGCTTCCATAATGATCGCATTTACCAGTTTGACCACGACGGTCTCTTCTGCCTGCTTAAATACCTTTTCAAGGTCTTCCTCCATAACTCCTTTTTCAGGAGATATAATTTCAAGATATCCGGATTCATCAAACTTGAGCGCATCCTGCCATTGAACGGCTTGATCAAATATTTCCTGTATCTTGCGGTTAAGGGCGCTTATTGATGTAACAACAGGCGCGATCTTGTAACCTGTAACGCGGGAAAGGTCATCCAGCAGGGTCAGATCCCTGGGATTTGCGGTCGCAATGGTAAGGGTACGCCTATCAACAGAAACAGGAAGTACGGTATATTTCCTGATGATCTTCTCAGGCATTATTTTGAATAAATCCTGCGCAGGCGTGTAATTATCAAGATTGATCGACGGCACATGAAGCTGCCGGCTGAGTATATGCTCAAGGTCTTCTTCCTGAATGATGTTCATCCTTAGAAGGATAGAGCCAAGACGTTCCCCTGTGCGTTTCTGTTCTTCCAGCGCTGCATCAAGATTTTTCTGTTCAATGATCTTGAGATCGACTAATAGTTCTCCGATTTTATGTTTTCCCTTCATCCTTTATTCTCCCGGGTGATGTAAAGTATTTAAATTCTATTTATTACTCTTCGGTATTTTGGGGGTTCCACTTTATAACCATATTGTAAAATTGGCCGAGTTGATAGTGGATATTGGCGATGCTGTTTTGGAGTGTGTTGAAAAATAGATCCAACTGGGACCTGACTTCAGACATGTCGATATCGGTTAGATCCGGTTTCTTCATGAGAAAGGGGATACCCCTCTGGAAAAGTTTGGTCCTTATCGCTGTCAGCGGAAGAGTTGAGGTCATTATCACCGGTATATATGCATACCTGGCCTGAATGCTGTCCAGGATGCCTTTGCCCTGAGGGTCTTCATCCCCTGTTATATTAAAAAAGAACGATGCATCCGCCACAATTATCGGAACCTGAAATTCCATGGGACGATCAAGGACCTGTAAAAGCTCTTCAAGCCGCTGGAATGCCAGAAAATTGCATCCCTGTTTCCGGAATTCATTTTCAAGATGCACCTTCATTCTCGTATTTTTCTCAAGTATAAGGATCGTCAGAGGCAGCCTGTGTTCCGGGAGCGGAATTTTGTCCTGAACAATTTTTGCCTTCTTGCAGTGTACCGATATCTCAGCATCTGCCTGCAGGGAGTTTTTCTGTTTTTTCCCATCTTCTGTTACACTTCCCCTTGCAATCCCTTTTCCTGTTATTTTACTATCCGAAGGAGCAAGGCTTTGTTCCGGTTGAATGCGGTCAGCGGCATCCAGATAAAATAATTTGTTTATGACCTCTTTCAAAGTTGCTCGCGAGATTATTTTTTCATGAGTAAGAAACCCATGAGTCAGCAAGGCGTCACATATCATATTTATAATTCGCGGGGCGCCTCCGGATAAGCGGCCTGTTTCCATTATCATATCCCCAGGAAAAACAGTTACATCAGCATGGCCTGCTGTAGCCAGGCGATGTTTAATATATTCACCGACCTCTTCAACTGAAAGGTTATTCAGATGGATAATTTCCGTCTTGCCAGGGAGTCCGGCCTGCTGGAGTGCGTTATTTTTTTTCATCATCACGGGCAGCCCGGAGAAGACAATCTTGACCAGATAATTCTTCCCGGTTTTAAGCTCAGACAAGCGGCAAGCTTCTTTCAATGCGTCATCACCTATATTCTGAGCCTCATCAACAACAAGAACTGTCCTTTTTCTCTTCTTATGCATTGTTATCAAATGCTCTGTCAGTTTATTACGCAGTAATTCACTGTCTTCCTGATTTGATTCAATGCCTGCACTCTGGAGGATCATTTGAAGCAACTGTGAACCGGCTGCTGCCGGATAACAAACCTGAACCACAGAATAATTCTTGCCGAGGTTTTTTACGAAGCCTCTCAAAAGCATTGTTTTCCCCGAACCGATCCCGCCTGTTAAAACAATGTGATGAGAGTTGTCCTGTTTGATAGCTGATGACAGAAATCGGAGAGCTTCTTTTTGACTGCTGCCGGGATAATAATACTTAAGATCCGGGGTCTGGCTGAAGGGTTTATCCTGAAGACCGTAAAATGCTTTATACATATATCATGTTTACGTCTCTCTTTTGTATAAACTTAAATTAGCGAAGACGCCATGTCAAGGCGGTGAAAGAAGCTGATAAGTACGGAAGTGAGGAAGCAGGGAAGCGCAGAAGTACAAAAGAACCGCAGTGGGACTTCCCAACTTCCGCGCTTTCCCTCTTCCGCTCTTCTGCACTTATGGTGGTTTTGCTTAATATCATCTTATAGGGGGATAACCGGGTCTGAGATGGCTTGACTTGTTTAAACCAGCCTGACCCCACAACGTTGCACGCTCCGCTAAATATTAAATAGAAGAACCATTTTGGGAAAGTTTATGTTAAAATATTAAGCAAAGGAAGGGACAAAATATGCTAAAAATCCACAAGAAAATACTTCTTGATGAAAAACAGAAACCGGTTGCCGTTCAAATACCGATTGAGGAATTTGACCTTTTAGAGGAGTTAATAGAAAACCACGGGTTATCGAAACTGATGGATGAAGTCAAAGAGGATAAAAGGCTTTCTGTAACAGAGGCAAAAAGCTATTATCAAGCGTTGAAACATAATGTGGAAGACTGAGTATACAAAACGCTTCCTAAAAGAGCTTTCCAAATTGCCTCAAGACATCCAAACCCGGGCAGAACAAATTGTATTTGAAGAGTTATTGACCTCAAATCCTTTTGAACTGGGATATGTTGAGCGAATGACAGGATATACAGACAAATATAAAATCCGGATAGGTAATTATAGAATCGGCATCACAATTGATAAGCAAAACAACCTGATAATCTGTCAGCGTATCGCACACCGTAAAAACATATATAAGATATTTCCATAACCAATTTCTGCAATATCATCGGCAAAAAAAAGCGCCATGTAATTCCTCCTGCCGCACTTCAAATGTCAGAAATCAAGTCTGACCTCATTCTCCCAGACAAACAAGATGTTCCAGTCTCACGATTAAAATTGGTAATCCTTAAATAATGGCCCTTTCATAACGCTGGAATGTACCGACAAGTCTTCAGAATTAGACTGGAATTAAAATCGTGGATAATACCTGCGTATCAATATGATGAAGGAATATGATAACCGTAGGGGCGGGTTTGAAACCCGCCCCTACAATTGGATATTAATCTGCAAACAACCTT
>JAGVGM010000231.1 GCA_020057065.1 Thermodesulfovibrionia bacterium | reverse complement strand
ATATAGAAAACATATTGAAAAAGACCCTGCTCTTGAGCGGAGATTCCAGCCAATCTATATAAAGGAGCCGAATATTGAAGATACCATATCAATCCTCAGAGGCTTGAAAGAGCGGTATGAAGTCCATCACGGAGTAAAAATAAAAGACTCTGCTCTTGTGTCCGCTGCGGTTTTAAGCAACAGGTATATATCCGACAGGTTCCTGCCTGACAAGGCCATTGACCTTATTGATGAAGCAGCCTCGAAACTGAAGATGGAAATTGACAGTATGCCTGCAGATCTTGATGAGCTTGAACGGAAATTGAGGCAGCACGAGATCGAAAGACAGGCCGTGATGAAAGAAAAAGACGAGGCCTCAAAACAAAGACTTAACCATATTAATAAAGAGATTGCCGAATTTACAGAAAAGCGCAATGTTTTAAAGGCCCAGTGGGTCCGGGAGAAAGAGGGGATAGGGAAAATAAGTTCAACAAAGGAAGAGATTGAACGCGCAAGGATAGAGGCTGAAAAGGCTGAGAGAGAAGGAGACCTCAACAAGGCTGCGGAATTAAAATACGGCACGCTCCTTACCCTTCAAAAAAGACTCGAAGAGGAAAATGAGAAACTTAAGCAAGAGGGTAAGATCAGGATGCTGAAAGAAGAAGTTGACGAAGAGGATATCGCAGAGATTGTTTCGAAATGGACCGGCATTCCGGTAAGAAAGATGCTTGAAGGGGAACTTGAAAAACTCTTGAAAATGGAAGAAAGATTAAAGCTCAGGGTAGTCGGACAGGAAGAGGCCATAAAGGCGGTCTCGGATGCTGTAAGACGGGCGCGGGCCGGCATACAGGATCCGAACAAGCCCATAGGCTCGTTTATCTTCCTCGGCCCGACAGGGGTCGGGAAGACAGAACTTGCTCGTGCGCTTGCAGAGTTTCTCTTTGATGATGAAGATGCCATGATAAGAATTGATATGTCGGAATATCAGGAACGTCATACAGTTTCAAGGCTTATCGGAGCGCCTCCGGGATATGTGGGTTACGAGGAAGGCGGGCAGTTGACCGAAGCGATCAGAAGAAGACCGTATGCTGTAATCCTTTTTGATGAGGTGGAAAAGGCTCATGCAGAGGTTTTTAACGTGCTCTTGCAGCTGCTTGATGACGGGAGGCTTACGGATGGACACGGAAGAACAGTTGATTTCAGGAATACGGTGGTCATAATGACATCGAATATTGGAAGCCAGCATATTCAGGAGATGCTTACAGAATGGACGGATGAGGTTCAAATACGTAAATATGTGATGGAGGATCTGAAAAAGTTCTTCAGGCCGGAATTTCTCAACAGGGTGGATGAAATAATAATATTCCGTGTGCTGACTAAAGAGCTGCTCATTAAGATTGTTGATATACAAATTGACAGAATGAAACGTTATCTGAAAGATAAAAATGTGAGTATTATCCTGACTGATAAGGCAAAGGCGTTTCTTGCGGAAAGCGGTTATGACCAGGTATACGGCGCACGGCCGCTGAAGAGAGCTATCCAAAAAGAAATCCTGACCCCGCTCGCTACAAAACTTCTTGAAGGAAGTTTTAAAAGCGGTGATTTAATAGAGGTTGATATGGAAGGGGACAAACCGGTTTTCAGGAGAAAGACCGGGGTAGAGCAGACAATGCAGGTGTGATAATCCTCAATCCTTATAAGTCTCAAATATGTTGTTAAACTCGTCGGCCAATTCCCTGAAGGCTTCAAGCACCTGCGGGTCAAAATGTTCCGGCATGGTCCTGCCGTCGCCGTTGGTTATTATCTCTATAACTTTTTCGTGTCCGAATCCAACCTTATACGGCCGGGGGCTGCGCATTGCATCGTACTGATCAACAATGTTCATTATACGCCCTTCTATAGGTATATCTTCGCCCTTAAGCCCTCCTGGATAACCGCTGCCGTCCCACCTCTCGTGGTGACATAAGGCAATTTTTTCAGCCATCTGCAGAAACTCTGAGATTGAGCCGCAAAGTATATTCCCGCCAACAGTTGTGTGAGTCTTCATAAGCGCAAATTCTTCGGGTGTAAAACGCCCTCTCTTGAGGAGTATCTCGGAAGGGACCCTGACCTTTCCGATATCATGCATAGGGCTTGCATAATATATTTTCTCAGCGTCTTCCCCGGACCAGCCAATATGCCTTGCAAGCAGGGAACAATAATGTCCTACCCTCTTAATATGAGCAGCCGTCTCTTCATCCTTACATTCAGCAACTACTGTAAGCCGCTGAATGGTGTCAACATAGCCTTCTTTAACCTTTTTATAAGCGTGGTCCAGAAACTGGAAGGCCTTGCTTAGTTCCTCAGTCTTTTTCCCGACTTCTTCTTCAAGAACTTTGTTGTAGTTTTTCAGAAAGTCTTCAAACTCTTTTATCTTGAGGAGGTTTTTAGTCCTGACCATAAGCTCTCTTCTGTCAACGGGCTTCGTGACAAAATCGCTGGCGCCGGTATCAAGTCCCTTAATCTTCGCATCCCTGTCTGTAAGCGCAGTAACCATTACAACAGGGATATGATGGGACAGCGGGTCTTCCTTGAGCCTCCTGCAGGTCTCATATCCATCCATCCCGGGCATCATGATGTCAAGAAGGATTAAATCAGGAGAGAATTCTTTTGTCTTCTGAAGCGCCTCAATGCCGTTTCTTGCTGTTTCAAAGGCATATCCATAGCTCTTGAGCACAGCGGACATATACTTGAGGTTCATTTCTTCGTCATCTACTATGAGGATTTTATGTTTTTTGTCTTCATCTGTCATATTTCTCTAAGCCTCACTGGTTTCAATATGTTGCTTTTCAACTAAATTCTCCGGTATTACAAACTTAAAGCTGCTCCCCTTTCCTGCTTCGCTCTCTATCCATATATTTCCTCCATGAAGTTCTATAAGACGTTTGCAGATTGAAAGTCCAAGCCCTGTGCCTTTGTGTTTTTTAGTCTGCACTGAGTTAAGCTGCTGAAACGGCTGAAAGAGTTTTTTCCGGTCCTTTTCCGAAACGCCTATGCCGGTGTCTTGAACGCTGATCTCGATGAAATTCCGTAGGGGCAACCCTTGTGGTTGCCTTTCCTCTTTAGGGGCAGGGACAAGCCCTGCCCCTACATTAGATGCCCTCCGTGCACGAACATGCACACTCCCTCCCTCAGGCGTGAATTTCACTGCGTTGCCGAGCAGATTAAACATTATCTGCTTGATCTTTGCTGCATCTGCAATTATATTCTCTATTCCTTCCTCAACCTCAAGACTGAGATCCAGTTTATGCTTCATCGCCTTTTCTTTAAACATAGCGAGACTTACTTCAAGGATTTCTCCGAGGGGAAACCCGGACAGTTCAAGTTCCATCTTCCCTGCTTCTATCTTTGACAGATCAAGTAAGTCATTAATCAAAGACAGAAGCTGCTCTGAGGCGTCAAGGATATACTTGAGATATTCTTTCTGTTTAGTATTTATCTCACCTGACAGTCCGTCATGTATAACCTCGGAAAAACCTATGATCGCATTAAGCGGGGTCCTCATTTCGTGTGACATGTTGTCAAGAAAATCAGACTTGGCCTTGCTCGCAGCATCTGCCAGAAGTCTTGCCTCCTCAAGTTCCGTGGTTCTCTTTTTTATTTTCTCTTCAAGCCCTTCAATAAGCAGTCTGTTTTCAATGGCGGATACGGCATGATTGGCGAATGTTACAAAAAGCCTTTCAGTCTTTTTTGTAAAGAACCGCGGCTCGCTGCTGTAAAGATTGAGCACGCCAAACACCTTCGCCTCTGAATCGATCAGGGGGATTGCAAGCGATGATTTATATCCTCTCTTTAATGCATTAGCCCTCCATGGCGCGTAAGCGGGATCAGTGTCTATATTATGCATGGCGTGAGGAACAAGGGTATTTACAGCCATGGCCTGCCCCATTCCTGCAGGCGAATCATCCCATGTAATCTTTATGCCTGATAAATAACCCTCTTCAAATCCTGATTGGGCTATCGGCTTTATCTCATAACTGCCGTCCTCCAGCAGTCCGATCCATGCCATTTTAATGTCAAAATTCCGGACCGCTATATTGCATATGGCCTCGTAAATACCTTCTGTCGGCGCTATGGCGCCGATCACGTTGGATGACTCTGCCAATTCCATTAATTCTTTTGTATATCTTCCCAATTCTTCTTCCACTTCTTTACGCTCAATGATTCCGGCCAGGGTATCCGCCACTGTCTGCAAGAATAAAATCTCCTCTTTTTTCTGCTGATGTCCTTCATGTAAATAAAGCACAAAAACCCCAAGCGCCTTTCCCCTTGATAAAATCGGGACTGTATAATGACCGTTAGGAGTCAGACCTTCATAACGGTTGTCGTGTCTGTCCTCCAGACAGGCGGCAAATTGTATTTCCCGGCTTGCCGCGGCCCTGCCGCAAAGACATCTGCCAAAAGGAACCTTTGCGCACATCCCCTGCAAAGGGACAGGCAGGTGATGGTTTGCCTTCAGAAGCAGCGTGTCTGTTTCGTCTTCAACAAGGAATATTCCGCCCTTTGGGAGAAGCGTCAGAAAAGGCGCAGAAAGAATTACATCAAGACACCGTTCCAACTGCTTCTCAAGCGAGACATCTTCAAGGGAAATGTGGAGAAGTGAATTAAGAATATTCTGAATCTGGTAGTTTTTCTTAATTTTTTCTTCTGCAATTTTCTGTTCTGTTATGTCCTGAACCGTGCCTGTCATACGGACCGGGTTGCCTGCTTTATCAAAGGCGACCTCAGCCTGTTCATGAACTAAGCGCTCAGCGCCGTCCGGCAGGACTATGCGGTGGTCGATACTGTATGGTTTCCCTTCATACAAAGCTTCATTAACAGATTGTTTTACAGACTCTCTGTCCTCGGGATGGACAGATGACAGAAAGGCTTCGTATGTCGCACCGAATTCCTGAAGCTGAAGACCAAAAATCCGGTAAATTTCGCTGGACCATCTTAGCTCCTTATTGACGATATCCCAGTCCCAGTTGCCCAAATGCGCCAGGCGCTGTGCCTCATCCAGGCTCTTCTCACTTCTGTGAACAGCCGCCAGTATCTCTGCATTGTTTAAAGCCAGTGCCACAGTATTTGCATAGGATATTGCAAGGTTTTCATCTTCTTCCGTAAAGATTTCCCCGCCGTGCTTATTTGTGAAATAAAGTCTTCCGATAATCCTGTCAAACAGTTTTACGGGCACCCCCAGAAAGGTCTTCATTTCCGGATGACCTTCAGGAAACCCGGCAGATGCAGGATGTTTTGAAATGTCGTCAAGACGGAGAGGATTGCTCTCTTGAAGGAGATAATCAAGAAGCCCTTTACCGCAGGGTAAGCCGTGCTTTTCCCTGAGACGGCTGTACAGTTCCGGGTCCATGCCGGAAGGGATAAAATATTTATATCCCCCTTTATCATTTATAATACCGATTGCAGAATAGCGGCAGTCTATCAACTTGCGGGCATTATCGACTATTTTCTTCAGGAGTCTTTCAACATCAAACTCTATGAGAATTTCTTTTGATATTTCATAAAGGGAGCTGAGATTGCCTGTAAGTCTGATATTTTTATTTAACTGGTTCTCAAGACATTTCTGATTTCCCCGGAGTTTTTCTCTTATTTCCCAGTTAAAGATTCTAAGCATTCCGCCCACCGCCCATGCAGCGGTTACAGCGCACAGGGCACGGAAAACCTGGACAGGTATTTTTACTGTTAAAAGGAATGATTCAGTGTTGAGATGGCCGGCAGGGAAAAAATCTCCTTTAGGAACGACCAGACCGGCTAAGACCCCGTAGATTATAAAAGACACGCTCCCGGTCCAGAAGTATTTTCTGATTTTTAATTCTTTTGCAATTTCATGACATGAACATAGCAAAAAACCGAGACCAACCAAAAGCCCGTCCGGAAAGCCCAGGAGATACCTGGTCCATATACTGCCAGCTTTCCAGAAGTCAGAAGACATAAAGCCTGAAACGAGGATAAAGACCCCTATCAGTGGTGACAGCCACCATACGAGCAATTCAGCGAGCTTTCTATGCCATTGATACGATATGTTCGGATGGATTTTTAAAAGCTGTCTGCCGAACTCAAAGAGAAAAAAATACGAAGCTATAAGAATAAACCATCGGACCATATCCAGGGCAGGATGTCTTCCTTTAATTATGGCCCACATGTCCAGGAATTCGTTTGTTCCATGCAGTAAACCAAAGAAGGCTAAAAGCCATAAGATGTTTGCGAGGTGGAATTCACTGCCTTTTTTAGGCTGGACCAGGATGGCAATGCCCATTACTACAAAGGAAAAACCATAAATGAAAAATACGATATCGAGATTGCTGCTAAACCACTGAGAAAGTAAATTCACCTGTAAAATCTCCTCTAACCCCTCTTTTCCAAAGAGGGGAATTATCCAATCCCCACATCACTGAAGGGTTACAATCTTCCGCTTGCATCAACCCGGTTCCTGCCTCTTTTTTTAGCTCTGTAGAGAGCCTCATCAGCTTTCTTAATGATCTTTTCCTGTTTTTTTATCTTCAGATTGCAAGAAGCAACACCAAGGCTTACAGTAATTGCCAAAGTTGCCTCAACAGCTCCTCTGATCCTTTCAGCTATTTCAGAGGCCCCGATAAGGTCCGTTTCAGGAAGCAGGATCAGAAATTCCTCTCCTCCGTATCTGACTGCAAGGTCCACTTCCCTTATTACACTTAACAGTAATTTTGCAAGGCCGGCGAGAAGCTTGTCGCCTGAATCATGACCGTGTGTGTCATTGTATTTTTTAAAGTGGTCAATATCCAGCATAATAACTGATAATGGTGTTCCTGACCGCTGTGTTCCGGCAAAATACTTCTCAAAAAGAATATCCATCATGCGTCTGTTTGCAAGCCCTGTAAGCGGATCAAGAAGTGATAAGGCTTTTGTCTCCTCATAGAGTTTTGCGTTATCAATCGCTATGCCTATCTGGTGTCCTATTGAAGTGAGCAGATTTAACCTGCTTTCATTTATATCAAAATCAGCCGGAAGATAAAGGTACAAAACACCCACAACCATGTATCTTGCTTTAAGGGGTATAATGATGTGTCCATGAGAGTGTATCCCGGGATATCTGATTGTATGCCGGATGTCGTTATCTGAATTTTTGGATATAATAATCTCTCCTGTCTTTACGGCAAGGCCGCAGAGACACTCGCCGACCTTCATATCTTTGTGAAGCTTCAGGAAGAGGTCCGGATGTCCGAGATGAGAAACAAGCTTCATTCTGTTGCCTTCAACAATGAAAATCCCTCCTTTTCGTTCAGCATTAAACAGGTCAAGCCCTGTAACGGTATCCAGCACAATACTAAATAATTTATCCAGGCTTATCGTCTGGGTGATTACCGCCGAGACTCTGTAGAGAGTTGACAAATTTAAGTGGCTGTCACGCAATTCTTCTTCTGCCTGTTTAATTCCGGTGATGTCACGTATCGCAGCCACCTTGACCATGCGTTCCTGATACAGAATGCTTTTGCCCCGTATTTCAGCAGTAAAGGTCGAACCGTCTTTTCTCAGACACACGGCTTCATAAGGCCCTTCATATCCTGAAACAATGTTCTGTAATCCGGGATCGCGGGATTCAGGAGATGTAAACTGCAGAGCGTGCATTCCGATTACTTCCGGATGCTTATAGCCGAACATCTCTGCAAATGCCTGGTTGACTTCAATGATCCTTCCTTTATCGTGGATGGCGATCCCTTCAAAAGAGGCTTCGGACAAACAGCGATACCGTTCTTCGCTTCTCATACCCGCCCTGGCCCGCTTAGCGTTTCGTATCATTGGCAATTGCGCTCCCTTTAGCAGCTTGTGGTCCTGAAATTACATTATCCGGGTGAAGCCTGTCTTTATCATGTACCTTGAACTTTGCCGTAATGGACTGCAGATCGGAGGCCAGTTGTGCTATATCACGACTGGCCCGGGCTATCTGTTCGGCGCCTGAGGAAGTTCCTTTTATTATTTCAGATACCGCCTCTATATCACTGCTGATCTGGTCCGCCGCAGTGGATTGTTCCTCGGTTGTCGCGGCCATCTGCTGTATTATGAGTGACAATTCCTCAACCTGAGCGACTATCTCTTTCAGCGCAGCGCTGGCGTCTTTGGTAAACCGGACCCCTTTTTCTACTGCATTGAGCTCATCGTCCATGCTTGATAAAGCCTTCACGGTATCCTGCTGTATTATCCCGATCGTTTCACCTATCTCTTTTGTCGCAATTGTTGTCTTTTCAGCAAGCTTCCTTACCTCGTCTGCCACAACAGCAAAGCCCCTTCCCTGCTCCCCCGCCCTTGCGGCCTCAATAGCGGCATTAAGAGCCAGTAGATTTGTCTGATCCGCTATATCCTCTATTACTTTGATAATATTGCCGACATCCTGGGAACGGCTGCCGAGGATAGCTACTACCTGACTTGTCTCCCTGGTCGTATCGGCAATACCGTTGATGCTGGTTATAGTCTCCTCTACTATTCCACTAACTCTCGAGGCTGCTTCATTAGCCTTTTTTGCAGCTTCTGCAGCTCCTGAGACATTCCTTGCAATATCAGCAATGGCAGAGCTCAACTCATGGGATGATGCAGCCACCTGTGATGTTCTGTTGCTTTGTTCTTTAGAGCCGTTTGCAATATGCGCGGCGGAGCCTGACAACTCTTCCGAGCTTGAGGCCAGGCTGCCGACAGCCGATTTAACGTCATGGATAGCGCCGCTTATTTTGTTGACAGCCTGATTTAATTCATGGGCGAGGTCGCCGAATTCGTCCTTTCCTGATTCATCAATCTGCACACTGAAATCCCCTTTGCCGAGTCTTTCGGCTTCGGTAAGGAGTTCATTTATAGGTCTGATAATGGAGCGGATCAGATAGAAACCGGTGACAGAGACAAGGAGAATTGCAAACAGCGTAATTCCCGCTACTCCTGTTTTCATATTATCTACAGACCTGACAATCCCTTCCATCATTGTTTCTGCCTCATCGGTCTGTTCTGTCACAAACGGGTCTAAAACAGCATGAAGGGCCTCAGCCATTTTATCGAAGTCTCTCATCATCCTGTTTCCCATCGGCGGCCCCCCGTCAATATAAGCCTGTGCCATCTTCCTGCCTGCAGCGTAATAGGCGTCAAACCGGAGCTGCAGATCAGATATTTTTTGAACAGCCGCATCATTCTTCTCAAGCTCATACCTGTCTTTGAAACGGCTCAGGCCTGATATAAATGACTGATAATGTTTTTCCGCTTTATCAAACCCGTCATTCAGACCATCCTGTGAACGTGTGGCAGATATGTCTGTCAACCACTGCTGCACCTGAATGACGTCTTTTCCCATTGTCTGCGCAAGAACGGCAAAGGTACTGCTTTGCTCCCTGAGCTGCCGTACCTCGTCAGAAACGCTCCTGCTTAACTGAAACATCCATACGCCTGTCCCGCCCATAAGAACTATCGGGATCATAAGACTTAATATAATTTTCGTACTTATCTTCAGATGATTCCATCTCATAGGGCATATCCTCTCAATTATTTTGAATTTATTGCAATATTTGAATCGTTAATACTACTATCGGGGAATTGCTTCTAAAGATAAATAGTTGTTTGTCTGATTTTTCTGTAGGTATTTGTCCTATAGAAGAAAAACAGGAAGTGAGAAGTGGGAAAGAGGGAATGAATGCGTCAGAAAAAATAGAGGTTAGAAAAGTTTAATTATCGCTGCTAAAATTGCTGATCCGCCGGTTATTATTGCACCAAGCTTGATGGTAAGCCTCAACTCCAGTTCTTTCAGGTCTCTTTTTGTTGCCAGATTACTCTCGATAGTCTCCTGTAAGACCTCCGCGATTTCCCTCGCAGCTTTCTCATTAAGGTCTGCATTTTTTAATCTTTCGTATATCTTCAGAGTATCAATTGCTTCCATGCCGATATTATACCACAGCAGGAAATTATTTAATCCCTTTATCTTCCTTTGTATCCCTTGCAGTTACACCAGATTATTCTTTATGGCGTAGTGTGTCAATTCCGCATTATTTTTAATCTTCATTTTCTGGAGGATCCGACAGCGGTAAGTGCTTATGGTTTTTACGCTTAATGAGAGTTCTTCTGATATCTGCTTTACAGTTTTCCCCGATCCGATCATGCACAACACCTGATATTCACGATTTGAAAGATCTTCATGGAGTAGTTTCCCAGCGTTAACCCCTATTGCAGAAGCCAATCTCTCGGCAAGTGAAGCCGTGATATACTTTCCGCCGCGCGATATTTTTCTTATGGCTTTGATCAGTTCATTCGGAGCGCTTTCTTTCGTCAAATAGCCGGCGGCGCCTGTCCGTAAGGCACGCACAGCATACTGTTCCTCATGGTGCATGCTTAATATCAGGACTGGAAGATCAGGCTTCTTCTTTTTTATCTCCGTTAAAACTTCCAGACCACCTCTGCCGGGCATGGAAATATCCAGCAAAACCACGTCATAATCGTTTTCATAAACCTTGTTTATTGCTTCGTGCCCATTGCCTGCTTCACCAGTAACCACCAGATCGGATGTCTCCGAAAGGATCTGCTTCAGCCCTTTACGGACAATCGCATGGTCGTCAGCAATGAGGATCTTAATCAATTGGCCCTCCTTTAACCGGAATACTTATGTTCACCGATGTTCCCTTATTTTTAATGCCCTTTATTTTGATCCTGCCTCCCCGGGAATTGACGCGCTCCCGCATTCCTATTAACCCGAATGAACGGGGATTATGAATCTCTTTGCTTGTAATGCCTTTCCCGTTGTCTCTTACTTCAAGTAATAGTTCGTCAGACTTTGCTTTAAGTTTAACGTTGACCCCTGTCGCCTCTGCATGGCGGGCAATATTTGTCAAAGCTTCCTGGAAGACTCTGAAGATTGCCGTAGAACGGTCTTTATCCAGCATGATATTGTTAGGATCTACAAAAACTTTACATTCAATTCCGGTCCGGTTCTGGAATTCTTTAGCCTGCCATTCAATGGCTTCTGCAAGACCGAGGTCATCCAGCAATCCCGATCTTAATTCCGACGATATTCTCTGCACTGTATGGATGGTCATGTTAATGAGGTTAGACATTGCTCCTGCTTTTTCAGAAAGCGCCTCCTGTCCCTTTTGTAATCTCTTCTTTAACCATAACAAATCTATTTTCAAGGCAGTGAGCGACTGCCCCAGCTCATCATGAATGTCACGGGCGATTTTGGTTCTTTCTTTTTCTCTTACGAGTTCCAGATGTGTGGTAAGATCCTGTAACTGCTTATGCGATTCTCTTAAGCCTTCTTCAGCCTTCTTCCGGTTTTTATTTTCCTGTTGTAAGCTCGTATTTGCCTTTGCCAATGCGGCAGTACGATTTTTTACAAGCTGCTCAAGGTTATTTCTGTATATATGCAGCTCTTCCTCTGTCTTTATGCGGTCAGTAATATCTTCTCCCGAGCTCAGAGTTCCGATTATCTCCCCTTTCTCATTTCTTAATATGGAATTATGCCATGAAATTAATTTTCCCCTGCCTTTAGCCGTTACAACAGGGTTTTCAAAATATTCTAACGGACTGAGCTTCCCGGCCATTAATTTTGTAAAGACAGCCTTTACCCCATCCCTCATCCCGTCCGGAAGAAAAATGTCGAACCAGTTTTTGCCAATAACATCATCTTGAGCGCATTCCAGAATCTCACATCCCTTTTTGTTTACAAGGGTGACCTTTTGGCCGGTATCAATGGCTACGATCATGACACCTGCAATATCAAGGTAATGCTGTGCTCTATCCCTTTCTTCCTTTAATTCCTTCTCAGCCCGCTTTCGGTCGGTAATGTCCTTCATTATATGTACAGTCCTGACCACCTCATTATTATCATCAAACATAGGTATCGCCGAGACCTCGATATAAGATTCAGTGTGAGTATCGAGAAATTCCATTCTTACCGGGTGCTTCAGCTTTATAGCCTGTCTGTGAGGGCAGGCAGGCCATGGTTTTTTTGTCTTATGGACCACTTCATAACAGGTTTTGCCGATAATGTCTTCCTGATTCATCCTGAAGTAATCAGCAAAAGATCTATTCACCCTGAGAAGTTTATTGTTCCTGTCCTGAATTGAAATTAAATGATCAACAGAGTTGAACGTTCTTTCCCATTCTTCGGCGGCTTGTCTTATTTTCTCCTCTGCCTGTCTCTTTTCTGTTATATTGATAATTGAAGTTCTGCATGTATAATTACGATCAGAGTTTTTAACTAATATGCTGTCCAGCCGGGCTTCAAACCCATTCTCTTTCCCTCTTATCCTTATTTCGCAAGTCCGGGATTTCTTGCCTTTAAAAACCTCTCTAAGATGTAAATAAAATACATCTCTGTCATCCCTTTCAATATAATGATAAAAGGGTCTGTTAATCAGAAAGCTTCTGTCCAAACCAAGCTGCCTGGCTGCGGTAATGTTTGTTTCAAGTATCAGTCCTGTCTTATCAAGGGTCAGGTAGCCAATAGGGGCAAAGTCATAAAGGTCGGAATATCTGTTCCGGGATTCTTCAAGATCTTTCTGAATCCTGCGAAGTTCCTCATTCTGCATCTCCAGCTCGATCTGATGGACATGCAGTTCATGTACCAGTCTTCGCAAATCCACATCTGACGCGTACTTTAACTCAGCATTCCGGGTCGTTAGTCTTTCCTCGGCCTTCCTGCGAAGCTCAGTGGTCTTTCTGCTTTTTGTCTTGCTGACTTTTATCTTTTCCCCTGTCATGCTCACTATAGAATGTATCGATCAGTCCAACACAATCTCCTTTCACTTCAATCCTGACTCTTCACTCCAGACACTATCTTTTCTTTTTTTTCATTTCATTTAATTGCTTCTTTAATTTTTCAATGGTTTTTCTATACTCTTCCTCTATCAGCTTGCGCTCGGTAATATCCCTTGCAACATGAACAACCTGATGGATTTCCCCGTCTTCATTTCTTATTGGAGAGGCAGATACCTCAACGTATACTTTCTTCCCATCCTTCTGATAATGGATATGTTCGACAATTACGTGATCCCCTGTCCGTAAAGTATCATCTATAGGGCAAAGACCATCCCCTTTTATGCATTGCATTTTGTTTCTTGCATGATGGGTAACCTCATAGCAAGTCTTGCCTATGACATCTTCTCTTTTGACGCCAAGGTGCTGCAGGAAGGAACTGTTACAATCGCCTATCCTTAAATCCTTCACGTTAATGATAGAGACTGCCTCATTTATGCTGTTAAGAACAGCTCTTGAGAATTCATGTGCCTTAATAATCTCAGCCCCTGCCTTTTTTCTGCCGGTTATATCAAAGAAGGTAATGACCACTCCGTCAACAACATTTTCTATTGTTCTGTATGGAACAATGCTCATAATGTACCATGCACCGTCTTTTGACTGCACCTCAATTTCTTTAACTCTCAATGTATTCAGCAGGTCTCCGGCGTCTTTGATAAGGTCGCTGTATAAAATGTTTGTGGAAAAATGGTGAAGCGGCCTGCCGATATCTGTTTCCTTGAGATTAAACAATCTGGTGACAGACGGGGTAAAACGCCTGATGCAGAGGTTGATATCCAGGAATATAGTGCCGATCTCGGAGCTGGAAAAGAGGTTGCTCAGGTCATTGTTGGACCGCGTTAACTCTTCAATCTTTTCCTGGAGCTGCGCGTTTACTGATAATAGCTCTTCATTCGTGGACTGCAACTCCTCCCTGGAGGTTTGAAGCTCTTCATTAGCGCTCTGAAGTTCCTCGTTGACACCTCGCATCTCCTCGCTTTTTAATATCAGATCCTTATTGCATTTCTCCAGCTCCTCTGTAATTATTTCAAGATTATCTTCCATAGACCTCACCTTATCTTCAAGGTCAGAGGGAGGGGGTGCGGTCTTTTTTCCTGAAGCGCGTTTAGTCATAACAGAAGTCACTTTCCCGGTCTGACCGGCCTCTTCAAAATAAACTGTCATATGCCCCTTAAAAAATTCAGGCTCTGAAACAGGCTCGACTATAAGGTTTATATCCTCAAAACCGCTGTTTACCTTTATTCGCAGACCCTTATGTACAATTTTCTTCTGCTCCTTTGCCGCTTTGTAAAGCATCGTTCTCAACTCAAGACGCAGGTCTTTTCTTACCATTTTTAAAATATTAAAGTTTGCCTTTCCAGAGGGCAACTCAAGATATCTGCCGATGTTCCCCCTTGAATAAACAATTTCATGCATCTTATTTGTAACCACACAGGCGGGGACATACTCCTCAATCAGCTTCTTTTCAATCAGTCTCTCCATATCAGGTCCTTTTCTGTCTGTTTTCACTTCTGCGTTTCTTTCCTGTTCTGACAGGTTTCTCATAGTTTCGTTTGAGTGAACAGATGAATAATTTGAACTGATGCCTTTGTGTTTGTAAAGGCTCCATCTTTTATCTATGGGGGTAAAGAGGCCTGTAAATTTCCTCGTGGTCTCGGAACTGCCCAGAAAAAGAAGTCCGCCCTGTCTCAGGGAGTAGTGAAAAAGATGCAATATTTTCTGCTGAAGTTCACTGTCCATGTAGATCAGAAGATTTCTGCAGCTAATAAGGCCCAGTCTGGAAAAAGGCGGGTCCTTGACAAGGCTGTGAACGGCAAAGATAATCATCTCCCTTAGCCTGGGTTTGATCTTATAGGCGTTGTCATTTTTTGCAAAGAAATTCAACAATCTCTCTGTTGATACGTCAGCGGCAATGCTGAGAGGATAAACACCGGCGCGGGCATATTTTATTGAATCTTCATCAATATCTGTGGCAAAAATCTGGATATTGAAATGTCTGTCCAATTCTGTCATAGCCTCTGCAAAAACCATGGCCAGAGAGTATGCCTCTTCTCCGGTGGAACAGCCGGCTACCCATGCGCGCACCGTAGAACCGGGCTCCTTATTTTTTAAAATATGATTTATTATTCTGTCCTTAAGAATATCAAATGCCTCAGGGTCCCTGAAGAAACCGGTCATCCTTATTATCAGGTCTTTGAAAAGGGCGTCAATTTCAGAAGGATTTTGCTGAAGATAATTGAAGTAGTCTTCGATCCTTGCGATCTGCTGAATCACCATCGGGTGTGCGACAAAAAAATAGGTAGAGATTGCCTATTTGTTATTTTTGTTATATAATCCACCTGTATAATAGCAGGAGGAACATATAATGACACT
>JAGVGM010000122.1 GCA_020057065.1 Thermodesulfovibrionia bacterium | reverse complement strand
TGCATTACGTTGTTGCCTGTTCAGCAATCGCTGGGAAGATTTCTGGGAGAATCGGATATGTGCTTAATTCTCTTTACCAATAAATTTGTCGCACACCCACTGTCAATTATCAACTTGAAAATAGAACCTGAAATAAAAGATAATATCAGCTTGATTGCTGTTAAATTTGATACTATTGAGCATGTAATAAATGAAAAAAGTTGCTCTAATTATTGGTTCATTAACATTTTGCATAGTAGTTCTTCTTTTATTTGAACTTGGGATACGTTTTTTAAAACCTGAAATCAATAATCAGGATACGGAACTGTCGCTATTTCGTGAAAATGCTTTTGGAAACAGCGTTGGATGGAAACCGAATTCATCAGGAATATCGTTTGACAAGCACGAGAATTATATTTATATGCTGATGCAATGCATTTTTCAAGAACTGGACATGAAGCAGTGTTCAATTTATTAATGAGCAAAGCAGGAGGCGCTTCGAGAGTGTTTGAAATTGAAAGGCAGCCATAGTTTTAGGTATTCGAAGGATGGAGGAAGGATGATTATAAAAAAATTTGTAGTCGGGCCGCTTCAGGAGAATTGTTATATTGTTGGTGATGAGGAGACAAAGCAGGCAATAGTCATTGACCCCGGAGATGAGCCGGACAGAATACTTGAAGTTATAAAAGATAATAACTTTAAGGTCAGCGCCGTGATACTGACGCATGCCCACTTCGATCACGTCGGAGCAGCGGGAGACATAAAAAGATCAACCGGTGCAAAGGTGTTATTACACGAAGGTGATAAGGAACTGTATAAAGGAGCAAGAGATCAGGCTGCCTTCTGGGGTTATGAGGTTGATGACCTGCCGGAGCCGGATGGTTTTATTAAAGAGGGTGATGATGTAAAGGCAGGGGACCTGACATTTAAAGTCCTGCATACGCCGGGACACAGCCCCGGAGGCATATGTCTTTACGGAGAAGGAGTTATATTTACAGGAGATACGATCTTTCAGGGTTCTGTGGGGAGGACCGATTTCTATGGCGGAGACATGGCAAAGCTTAAAGAATCTTTCAGGCGGTTGATAAACTTGCCGGGAGATACGGTTATTCTTTCAGGTCATGGAGGAGAGACCACAGTTGAGAGGGAGAAGAGAGAGAATTTCTTTATTGGGGAGATTTAATTACATACATCAAGTATTCCACATTCCCTTTGGGCCCTTTGATTGGTGAAGCAGTTACTCCTTTAATTTCAAGACCCATCTTTTCAGATGCGCTCTTTATTCTTTCAACAACATCTATCTGTTTGCTTTCATCCCTGACAACCCCGCCTTTACCGACGTCTTTTCTGCCAACTTCAAACTGAGGTTTTATGAGGGCTACTATTTCTCCATGTTGCTTTAAAAATTCCAGAACTTTTGGTATGACTTTCAGAAGAGAGATGAAAGATACATCAATTGTTGCAATATCAATTTTGTTGGGCACTAAATCTCTGTCGAGATATCGTATGTTTGTTTTTTCGAGTAATACAACCCTGTCATCCCCACGCAATCTCCAGCTGAATTGCCCGTAACCTACATCTATTGCAAAAATCTTTTTTGCCCCATGCTGTAAAAGGCAGTCAGTGAATCCACCTGTTGATGCACCGACGTCCATTGCTATTTTATCTTTAACGTCTATATTAAATGTCTTTATCGCATGTTCAAGCTTAACCCCCCCGCGGCTTACATAGGGCATTTTGCCTGTTATTGTTAAAACATCATCAGGCTTCACAAGCGTACCTGCTTTATCAACAATAATTCCGTTTACCAGAACATTGCCTACAAGTATCAGTGCCTTTGCCTTTTCCCTGCTTTCAACAAGATTTTTGTCGAATAACAGTTTGTCGAGACGGATCTTTTTAAGAGAAGACATAAGAAATTATAACCACAGATTACACAGAATGTTCAATTAGTTCTATTGGTTTTATTGGTTCTATTTATTAACCAATTCAACCAATGAAACTAAGTCTTTTGAAACTAAGTTTACCTATCTACGGAAATGCGTAAAGTCTGCGGAGTTTTTATTAAAGCCATCGCTTCTCGAGCAATGCCTTCAGCATCCAGGCCGAGTTTTTTTCTTAACAGGTTTTGCGGGCCTTGTTCGATAAAAGTATCAGGGATGCCAAGTAATCTTATTTTCAATCCTTCAATTCCTGATTGGGAAAGATATTCGAGCACAGCGCTTCCGAAACCGCCTGAGACCGCATTTTCTTCAACCGTCAGTATATACTTTATATTCCTGGCAAGGCCGGAGATAAGATCCGTATCCAACGGCTTTACAAAGCGTGCATTAACTACACAGGAATTAATGCCCGCATCTGCAAGCAGTTGAGAAGCATTTAACGCCGGGATAACGGTACTGCCTATTGCCAGAATTAATATATCTTCACCCGTTTTTAGAGACTCGGCTTTTCCGATCGGGA
Source organism: Thermodesulfovibrionia bacterium (assembly GCA_020057065.1). GTDB lineage: Bacteria > Nitrospirota > Thermodesulfovibrionia > UBA6902 > UBA6902 > SURF-23. The sequence goes on along the minus strand of JAGVGM010000122.1, from coordinate 5,344 downwards.
TAGTCTTAAGTTCTTCATGTTCATCAGGATTTGTAACAGCGCCTCTTGGAAATCGTATCGCGCTCGGAGCATCAAGGGATACGGCAGTCTTTAGCATGCATTGCAATTCATATCCGTCTTTTGGCGCCATGACGATAAGATTAGGGATGTGTCTTAAATAAGACAGGTCAAACGCCCCATTATGAGTGGGTCCGTCATCTCCTACGATCCCAGCCCTGTCAATTGCAAAAACTACAGGTAAATTCTGCAGGCATACATCATGAATTATCTCATCATAGGCCCTTTGCAGGAAGGTTGAATATATTGCAACAACAGGCTTAAGTCCCTGAGTTGCAAGCCCTGCTGCAAAGGTAACTGCATGAGGCTCGGCTATGCCCACGTCATAAAATCTCTTCGGGAATTTATTTACAAATTCACCAAGACCGGTCCCTTCAGTCATTGCGGCAGTAATAGCAACAATACGCTTATCCTCTTTTGCAAGTTTTGTAAGGCAGTTTCCAAAGATCTCGCTGTATGATTTTTTCCCTGATGAAAGCTGTTCGCCGGTTTCTATATCGAATGGTCCTACCCCATGAAAAATACCAGGATTTTTCTCTGCCGGCTCATATCCTTTCCCCTTTTTTGTAATGGCATGGATCAGGACAGGCCCTGGGAACTCCTTGAATGTTTTCAGAGTCTCTATTAGTGAATCTATCTTATGGCCGTCGACAGGGCCTACATATTCAAAGCCGAGTTCCTCAAATAAGAGGCCGGGGACAAATAGCCCTTTAACAGTATCTTCAGCCCTTTGCGCTATTTTAAGTACTGGTTCGCCAAAAGCAGGAATTTTTTCCAGGAATAATTTTGTCTCTTTTTTAAGTTTAGTATACAGGTCGCCCATCATTATTCTGCGGAGGTATGCAGAAAGAGCCCCTACGTTCGGGGATATCGACATTTCGTTATCATTCAGTATAACAATAAGGTCTTTCTTTAAATGTCCTGCATGATTTAAACCTTCGAAGGCAAGTCCTGCTGTCATGGCCCCGTCACCAATTACAGCTATTACCTTATTGGGAATTCGGGATTTGAGGTTCGGGATCTGGGATTTAATAATGTCCCGTGCTTCGAGAATGCCAAGTGCGGCGGATATTGACGTAGAACTGTGGCCTGTGCCGAATGCATCATGAGGACTTTCAGTCATTTTTGGAAAGCCTGAAATGCCGCCATATTGCCTTATGGTAGAGAAAGCATTAAAACGGCCGGTAAGCAGTTTGTGCGTATAGGACTGATGCCCTACATCCCAGATCATTTTGTCTTCAGGCGAGTTAAAGACATAATGAAGAGCAATAGTAAGGTCTACAGCGCCGAGGTTGGAGGCAAGATGGCCGCCGTTGGTTGCAACTGTTTCAATAATTATCTCTCTCAGCTCATCAGCGAGATCTTTCAATTCAGCTATAGAGAGTTTTTTAATGTCTTGAGGTGATTTTATCTTTTCGATCAGCATAGGTTGATTTGTAGGGGCAGGTTTGAAACCTGCCCTTACATTTAATTCCTTCTCAATAAAATATATTTTGCTATTTCCCTCAATGGGTCTGCCTTCTTATCGAAAGTCTTTAATGCCTTCAGGGCCTCTTTTATAAGTTGTTCAGCTATTTTCTCCGATTCCTTAAGGCCGAATATTGAAGGGTATGTGTTTTTACCTTTTGCATCATCCGAACCTGTTGGCTTTCCGAGTTCCTCTTTGGTACCTGTTATATCAAGGATATCATCTATAATCTGAAATGCAAGCCCTGTTTTTTCCGCATATTTTGTCAGAGATGAAAGTTTATCCGGAGGGGAATCGGCCATGATGGCCCCTATACGGACGGAAGCCCGTATAAGCGCTCCTGTTTTATGTGTATGAATATATATGATATCTTTCTTTTTTGCTTTTTTGGATTCGAGCATAATATCTGCTGTTTGCCCGCCAACCATGCCTTCAGGCCCTGAGGCCTTAGAGAGCTCATGGATCACGCATATTAATTTTTCGGGATCTACCCTGGCGCCGGAAATAATATGAAAGGCATCTGTCAATAATGCATCACCTGCAAGGATAGCGGTTGCTTCCCCAAAAACTTTATGCGCCGTCGGTTTGTTTCTTCTGAAATCATCATTGTCCATTGCCGGGAGGTCGTCATGTATCAGTGAATAGGTATGTATAAGTTCAATTGACGCTGCAACAGGAAGGATATTGTCGGACCTTCCCCCAGCGGCCTCATAACTGGCAAGTGCCAGGATGGGCCTTACCCGCTTGCCGCCTGCCATCAGTGAGTAGCCCATGGCCTCGCATAATTGTTTCGGGCAATCCTTCTGCTTTTTTCTGGAAGCGATATATTTCTTAAGGAAATCATCGATTGACTTCCTTTTTTGTTTTAGGTAGAGATTTAAATCCATTTAAAAAGATTCGATGAATACAAAGGCATTTGTAATTCTACATAGTATACAAAATCTCCATTACTTTTTGTTACGGCAGACGGTAGTAACTCATTTTCGGGCAGGGATATTTTTGAAACTTCTAATTACAGCTATGATATTATGTATTTATTAATAGTCTCAAAATAGTATTTACCCCGTTTAGAAGGACGAAGGTCTTCTAACGGGGTTTACAAACTGTCGGCCTTTGTCTGTCATGCCCGAGGTCCTTTATCGGGCATCCATGGTTCGACAGGCTCACCATGACACCATTGTCACCCTGAGCTTGTCGAAGGGCTGGATTCCCGCTAAAGACATGCGGGAATGACGTCTATATGAATGTACAGATTATTATAAGAACCTTAATAAGTTATTATATGACGGATAAACTTTTATGACACTGAGCACGTTATTATCTGAAAGGGCAAAAAGTATCCCTGATAATATCTGTATAACTTTTGAAAAGAAAAAGTTTTCTTACTTCGCAATAGACGATCTTGTCACTAATATCGCCGGTGGACTTAAGGCGCTTGGAGTTGAAAGTCGCGACAGGATTGCGATTTTGATGGACAATTGTCCTGAATATATAGTTTCATATTTCGCGATACTCAGGGCAGGCGGGGTCGCAGTTCCCATTAATACATTTTTAACCCCGGATGAAATCTCCTACATCCTCAATGACAGCAACTGCAAGTTTCTTATATACAACAATTCTTTCTCATCCCATGCAGAAAAGATAATAAAAACAATTCCTGATATTAAGATTTTTATGTTTAATGAGATACCACAAATCCCCCTTTATCCCCCTTTGCTAAAGGGGGAAATAGCTACCCCCACTTTGTTACAGGGTGGTGAGGGAGAATTAACTGATGATGAAGTAGCGGTATTGTTGTATACATCAGGAACCACGGGTTTTCCAAAAGGCGCAATGCTCACCCATCGCAATCTCTTATCCAATGCTGAAGCCTGCATGAAGGTTATGAATGTTTCAAGTAAAGACAGGATATTGCTCTTTCTACCGTTGTTCCATTCCTTCAGCTTTACAGTATGTGTGATCCTTCCAATATATGCAGGCGCACGAATTATATTGCTGAAATCTGTAAAGCCGTTCTCAAAGGTAATAAATAGTATTTTCAAGGGCAGGACAACTTTATTTATTGCGGTTCCAACTGTATATAATGTTCTTTCTAAAAAGAGGATGCCTTTTATTGCGAGATGCCTGTTTAAATTACTGATAAACATCAGGGCCTGTATATCAGGCGCAGCAGCTTTGCCGGAAGATACGATCCATGCCTTTGAAAAACGTTTCAATATCCCACTGATCGAGGGTTACGGGCTTACTGAGGCATCTCCCGTTGTTGCAGTAAATCCATTGAAAGGCATAAGGAAGCCTGCATCGGTTGGACCGCCTGTTCCGGGAGTTGAAGCCGCAGTCGTTGGAGAAGATGGCAGAAAATTGCCTGCCGGTGAAACAGGCGAGCTGATCGTAAAGGGGCCCAATGTAATGAAGGGATATTTCAACAAACCTGAAGAAACAGAAACGGTGTTGAGAGATGGCTGGCTTTACACCGGAGACATGGCAAGGATCGATGAGGATGGATACATATACATAGTTGACAGGAAAAAGGATCTAATTATTATTGATGGAATGAATGTCTATCCACGGGAGGTGGAGGATTTTATCCTCAAGCACCCTTCGGTTGAAGAATGCGCCATGGTCGGTATCCCGGACGGAAAAGGTTCAGAGACGCCGATACTTTATATCAGAAAAAAGGAAGATGCTGTTATTGGCGAAACAGAAATAAGGAATTACCTGAAAGGGCGAATCGCGCAATTCAAGAACCCGAAGAAGATAATATTTATCGATCAATTCCCAAAGACAGCGACAGGGAAGATAAAGAAGACGGAATTGCGAAAGCAGGTAAAGTTGTTTTAACCTGATGTAACCTTCCACATTATTTTGAATGATTCTCCGGGATTAAGCTGACTATATCTCAAACGATAATTATTATATTACGATTTATTTTCGATTTTGCAAAAAGATCGTAAAAAAATATCTTGACAATTATGATACGGGTTGTGGTATAAATTAGTATCCTTTTTAAAATCAGAGTTTCAAAAAATACAATTTTTTTAAGGGGAGAAGGCTGTATGGGGACTAATAATTTTCGGGCATCAATCCTGCGACAGACAGAATTCTTTTTAAAAGAAAAATATTCTATAAAAGGCATGCAAATGAATTTTCAGGCGCAATGTCTTTTTTGTTATGTAATCAAGATAAGAATTTTAATTGTAAATCTGTAATCTGGAGGGGACTATGAAAAAAAGACTATGTACGTTTATAACAGGATTTCTACTTCTTTTTGCAGGCGCAAGCCTTGCTGTAACAAATGATGCCGCTTCACAAATATTAACCGATGGCAGCGCTGTTGAAGTGCAGCTTGCAGATTCGGACGCTGCCGTGATCCCTCAGGAAGTAACAGTTGATTCATCCGGGGCTGATAATAAAACACAAACTGATCAGGCGTAGCCTTCCGCAACTGCGACAGCATCAGCAACGGCGAGCACCAGTACAAGTTCAGCAGTTTCGGATATGAATTTAAAACCAATACAGATATCACCGGCTGGCAATACAGGCACTGCGGCAACAAGCATTCCTATAGCAGTTCCTCCCGGAAGACAAGGACTACAGGCGAATATTTCACTGAATTACAATTCAGGCGGTCAGAATGGATGGCTTGGCGTTGGTTGGAGTCTTGATATGGGGGCGATACAGAGGAGTACTAAGAGAGGAGTCAATTACAGCGCTGATGATTAAGTTGAAGCTGTAGAAAAAGTCCCCAAAAGGCTTATAATATCGCCAAAGACAAACCTGCACCATTTTAGGAGGGCATGATGGCGAGATACAAAGAGT
>JAGVGM010000274.1 GCA_020057065.1 Thermodesulfovibrionia bacterium | reverse complement strand
TGCATTACGTTGTTGCCTGTTCAGCAATCGCTGGGAAGATTTCTGGGAGAATCGGATATGTGCTTAATTCTCTTTACCAATAAATTTGTCGCACACCCATTTTTTCAGATGGATTTGCATTTTTTGAGTTCTGTAAGCATAATATAAAGTTCTTGATTTGAACGTATTTTATATGCTTAGAGAACTCTAATGAACAAATATATCTATAGAAATTATAGACAGGAAGGGATCAGCCGCATTGGTTTGATCCTTATATTATCTCTTCTGATCTTTCTGACGGCCTTTTTTGCGTATCAATTGTTTTTTATCCCGGAGCCTGTACTGAACGGCACAGAAGAATTTAAGCTGCTGCCTGTTAACAAAACCGTTACACTGAAAGCGGAAAATATAAAGACGATAAGAATATCTATTGTTCAGGGTGGCAGGGAAACCGATTTACTGAAGGATGAACCTAGCGGAAAACGTATGGTATACACACTACAAATAAAGCCCAAAGCCCTTTCCATGATTGATGGGCCGGCAAGCGTAGCTGTCAGGGCTGAAGCGGGTATGTTAAAGAAAATGAAGCAGGATATCAACGTAATAATTGATACAGTTCCTCCTTCTCTTGAAGTGGTGAAGATACCTGAAATTGTTAACCAGGGCGGCGCCGGATTTGTTTTGCTCAGGGCAAGCAAAGCTGCTTCAGTTTTTCTTAAGCTTGAGGACAGGATATTCCCTGCATTCAGGACGTTACCCGGGACCAAGGAAAGTTCCGGATCCTTTCAGGAAGGTGATACGTCTGATTATTCTGTATTTTTCCCTGTCCCGTATAATGTGAAAGAGAGCGCAGTATTTTATGCAGTAGCAAAAGACACGGCAGGCAATCAGAATGTGCAGGGTCTTCATATACCTATTAAGACGGCATCGTATCGATGGTCTTCCATAAACATTGATGACGCATTTATTAATACTGTAGCATCGTCGCTTTTGAATGAAACGGGTCTGTCAGACCATGAAGCCGCCTTCAAAAAAGTAAATGAAGATTTGCGGACAAAGGCACTGGAGAAGCTCGCAGATATTGCAAAGGAAACAGATACCAGGATTCTATGGAAAGGAGCTTTTCTGCAGTTAAAGAACAGCAAGGTAATGGCCCTTTACGGAGACAAAAGAACTTATATATATAAAGGCAAAACGATAAGCCACAGCGTTCATCTTGGATACGACCTTGCATCCAACGCACATTCCCCTGTTGAGGCTGCTAACTCAGGTATTGTAAAATTTGCCGGGGACCTGGACATATACGGGAATACCGTAGTTATTGACCATGGGATGGGACTTATGAGCCTTTATGGCCATCTTTCGGTGATAAGTGTTTCGGTAGGACAAAAGGTCAACACGGGCGAAATAATCGGGAAAACCGGTTCTACCGGACTTGCAGGCGGTGATCATTTACACTTTGGAATACTTATTCATGGTTACGAGGTATCTCCGCTATTCTGGTGGGACCCTCACTGGATCAAGGTTAATGTTCTTGACTATTTGGCAGGCTAATTCATGAAAAATTCAAAATTGTAAAATATAATAATATACAAAATAAAAATTCAGAGTATAATTTAAACATACAATATTTGGAGGGAAGAAAAAAATGGATCGTCAGGTATCAAAAGAAGAAGTGCCGTCATATGAGCTCGTTGAAGAGAAGATTAAAGAGATCGATGGATCTATTATAATACTCAGGATATTCTATCTGTTTATGCATATTGCATACAAGTTCCAGTTGATAAAGAATGATAAACTGTGTGCTGTTGAGATACCCAGAAAACTGCTTGAGGGCTTACGGGACAGGAACATAAGCCTTGAAGAGGAGTTAGACAGGATTATATACTCCTCTCTGGAACAATCGGAATGCTGGAGCAAGGTCTAAGTACTATTCGTACCTGATGCTTATATTGCCGCCTTTGTTCTTGGCCTGATATAAGGCCTTATCAGTTTGATTAAGCAAGTCTTCAATGCTGATGTCGTTCGTTTTAAAAGGATAAGTCGATGTGATCCCTATGCTCAGGGTGCGTGAAACACCATGAGTGGTTAAATGCCCTTTCCTGGTCGCTAAAAAGGTTTTGCTTTCAAAACCCTTTCTTATACGTTCAGCTACAATATACGCAAGGGTAAGGTCTGTTTCCGGTAGAACAACAATGAATTCTTCTTCGCCGTAACGGAAAGCACGATCAAATTTTCTTGTGTTTTCGTTGATTAAATTGCCAACATATGCAAGCATTGTATCTCCGACTTCCTGACCATAATTATCATTAATACCCCTGAAATTATCTATATCAATAATCATGATAGCAAGAGGATGACCGTATCTGTTACAGCGTCCGATCTCATTTTCAAGTACGGTAATTAAATAGTTACGATTGAATAATCCTGTTAGTCTGTCTGTTATCATCAGTTTCTGAATTTCTTTGCTCTGAACGTCAATCTGTTCCAGGGCGGATATCAATTCTTTATTAAGATGTTCAATGTGTTTATTATCCTCTAGTATCTTTGCATTTTGTCTGGTTAATAAGAGCATCATGTTGTTAAAATGTTCTCCTATCTCTTCTACAATTGTTGGGCATGAATCCTTAAAGACTTTGCAGTCGGAACACTTGCCGTATTTTTCCACAAAACTGCCATGGGGTTTTTCATCACAATATGTGCCTGATAGATGCCAACACCTGACTTCTTTTGCTTCACCGCCATAAAGGGCACATCCGGTGGTTTTGCAGTCAAGGGTCTTCCAGCAATTAACAATATGTGAATTCCTGAAAGCGGCGCTGTTAACATTCAATAATGCCTTTTCAAACATCGGGATGATCTCTTCCCTCAGCCTTTTTAAAATATTCTTCATTCCATCTTTGTTGTCAGGGCTCAATAGAAATTCCTCCTGCCTCCCGAAATAAATTAACTGAGATCGCTATTAAGTTGAAATAAGTATATTAAAACCATTCAGCGTATCAAGCTTGATTCCCGAAGCTTTGCTTCGGGGCACCTTATTTTAATTTGGTATATTAAATACAAAAGTTTAGAATTGACATGTTTGTAAATTGAATTATATATATTTATATCGGAACTTAAAGCCTGTTTGTTATATTTAACATATAATACTATTAAATTATGACAAATATCATAAATACAATTATTTTTTTATGTCATAATAATAAAAAAAGAGGTACACATGTTAAAAGACGGCTGCCCTGGCAGTAAGGACATAAAAGAACCAAAACCTGAAGACATAACATGTCGTCACTGCGGTAAAGATGTTGAGATATGGAGTGATGAGTCTGAGGTTAAGTGTAAATTTTGCGGCAAAAACAATCTTCGCATTATCGGACCCACGTGTCTTGATTGGTGTGCATTTGCGAAGGAATGCGTCGGTGAAGAAAAATACAAAAGAATAAAGGCAGGCGCCGGCAGCAAGAATTAATTTAGGCTCATCGTGGAAAAGTGTGGGTAAAATCTTATGAATCAGGATATACTTAAAGTTGTCCCCCCCTTTAGAAAAGGGGGGCAGGGGGGATTTGAAGAC
>JAGVGM010000330.1 GCA_020057065.1 Thermodesulfovibrionia bacterium | reverse complement strand
GCCGGAAAATCGTTCATATAGTTATAGATTCTTTTTAACCCCGTTGTATTTAAATCATTGATAACTTCTGAAAAACGCCCTTCAGCTTCACCAAGGAATACGGAATCAGCGTGCCCCAGGACTTCTTCATGATGTAACATTGTTGCTATGCCGCCGAAGATAACGGGTATGCCCCGCTCCCTGTAAATGTCAGCAATTTCCATGGCCCTCGGCATCTGGCAGGTAAGCATAACCGACATGGCAACGAGATCTACATTTTTATCAAAGTCAATGGTCTGCACGTTTTCATCGTAAAAAGAAACTTCTATATCATCAGGAATGGCCGCAGCAAAACAGACAGGGCCGTGAGGCGGGAGATGGAATTCTGTCTGCCGGTTTAATTTGGGCCATGACGGGTAAATAATTATTATTTTCATTAATTGTTTCCTTTTCTTAAATTTAGCAGCTCTTTTATCATTTTCTTGAAAGTCATATCCCTGCTTAAAATTGCCATGATCTTTTTTTCATCACATAAAATATTTTTATTGGAAACGCTGTTTCTCATGAGCATAAAATAGACAGCAGCACCTTCCTCAGTCATTCCTGCAAGAACTGCAGGGGTCTCACCGGAAAGGACCATTTCAGATGCGATTGTCAGTGCTGTCATGAGAGGGTTCTCCGCTGACGCAGCGTATAACAACGGGCCCTGCAAACCAAAATGTATTGCCGCTTCTCCCAGCGGGCTTGAAGGCAGGGTATAAATAAAGAGATTCCCCCGTGACAAGGTCCGTCCGCAATCTAAATAGTCTTTGAAATAATCAATATCCGACTGCATGGAACCTGAATCGCTGGAGCCGACAATCCCGATGTCCTGCTTTTTCTGAGGTATGCAGGAAAAACCGGCATCCTTCATAGCAAGCGCAATGGCATAACTGGTCAGCTTTGATATTCTATCAAGTCTCCCGAAATTCTTAAATGGAAATGAAAATATACCCGATCTTGCCAGTCCGTTAAATTCAGATTCCTCATAGCAGGAGGTTTCTTTCATCGCGATCCCGCCGTACTCATTTTTATTGATCCATCCTATGCCATAAATGCCGATCAAACCTTTTCACCCCACTACAAGCGCTGTATTTATCCCGCTGAAACCAGCATTTGTTATAAGCGCCGTTTTGCTATGCGTTAATGTTTTCACTTTATCTGAGACCCAGCCCGATGCATCATCGTCAGCTGTTTTCAGATTGACGGTCGGCGGAACGGTCTTTTCCTTCAACGCCCTGAGCGCTATTATTGTTTCGACAAGACCTGCAGACCCCATAGTATGGCCGATTGCTCCTTTTATAGAATAGACAGGAGTCCTTTTTTTGAATACTGAATGAAACGCCCGCATCTCCATCTCGTCATTGAAAAGAGTGCCTGTGCCGTGTGCTGAGATAAAACAGATATCGCTTTCGGAAACAGCTGCAGATTTCAGCGCCTTGTTTATAGCCATTATCAATCCTTCGCTTGTTCGCGAAGGACCTGTCATATGATTTGCGTCATCGCTCAATCCCCAGCCCTTTATTTCACCCATGATCTTTCTTTTTTCTTTTTTTGCCCGCGCCTCACTCATGAGTAATACATATGAAGCAGCCTCGCCAAGACTTAAACCCTTTCTGTCTTTATCAAAAGGCCTCGTAGCAATTTTATCGAGGGCCATAAGTGAGGAAAAGCCTGAAAAAACAAATTCAGTAACGCTGTCGCATGCGGTTATCAATAGACAGTCGCTGTATCCGTTGCGTATCATTGATGCGGCCCTTGCCAAAGCAGCTGATGAGGAAGAGCAGGCAGCCGAAATAATTATTCCGCTGTCCTGAATGCCGGCGAGGTCAGAGACTTTTTTCAGAAGACAACTCAGCTTACTGCTTGATGCGTTTCCCTTCCCCGTGAGAAATTTCTTTTCGAGCAGGTCTATCTCGCCCTTTGTTGTTGCCAGAATGAGTTTTGCGTCTTTCGGTATTGAAGGGGGGTTTTTTTTAAACATCAGTCTGAACATTTGCATCACCAGAGAATCTTTCTGAAGGTATTTTAAACCTGCAACCGTGGCAGCATTGCAGGACTGAAAAGCCTGTGTGTTAAACCTCTTTAATTCCGAAATTGCGGTTTCGCCGCACCTGATGCCATTCCAGCATGCATCCACACCGGTGCCGAATGCAGTTACCATATCGCAGGCAACAACAACGGCCTTTATTTTGTTTGATGATGAAATTCTCCTGCTTTCCATCTGATCCTGCACCTTTCCAATAACGGAGGTGAAATAATGCAAACTTCTCCTGATTCGGCGCCGGTAAGCAATTGCACCGTATAACCGCTTGTCGCAAGACTTCCGTCAGTTTTAATAAAATAATATTCTGTATTAAGGCGTGAACTTTCGTCCCATAACAGTACGGCGCGTATTGTAAACTCCTCGGCAAGACGGAGCGGTTTAAAATAATCAATGTGAAGCTGAACAATCGGGGCGCGTAATCCGGACTCATAGAAATTCCTGTAAGACAAGCCGCAGAATCTGCCCAATTCTTCGGACCCTTCTTCAAAATAAACAGGGTATCTGCCGTGCCAGACCATCCCAAGGATATCAACTTCATTGAAATGAACGCGCCTTCTTACTTCAACCACAACAGGGGCAGGCGCTCCATCAATCCTCTTAAAATAATTCTTCCCTCTTCGCCTATTCATCATTATTACTTTGCTTAAATCTGACTTTCAACTTCAACTCGGAAATCTTCCTGTCGCCCTTGCTGATGGATGACTTCAATATAAAATCAGCGTCTGTTGCCTCGATGCCTTTGCACACACAGGCGAACTCTTCCAAGGGGACCACCGTTGAAAAGAACTTTGCATGCACTATTTCCTTAAGTATGACATCCCTGTTCTTCCATTTCTCAAGCATGGTCAGGGCGCATTGTATCTGACATACACCCGGAAGTATCTTGTTCCCGGGGAAATGACCCTGAAAACCTATAAAATCTTCGGGGAATGTGAAACGTGCAGTCAACGTCGGCATTTCCCGGACTAACACTGCTTCTAAACCGGTCATGCATTTTTCAACCTCTCTCTTTATGATACTCAAACCCGGATCTCCTTTAATTTTATGGTAAGGCTGTATCCGTACTTATAATTTTCCAGAATAATACCTGAAGGATAATTT
>JAGVGM010000223.1 GCA_020057065.1 Thermodesulfovibrionia bacterium | reverse complement strand
TGCATTACGTTGTTGCCTGTTCAGCAATCGCTGGGAAGATTTCTGGGAGAATCGGATATGTGCTTAATTCTCTTTACCAATAAATTTGTCGCACACCCCATTCATTCAGTTGTCTTGCAAAAACATCATAATATAAGTAACATGTTTTTATAAGGAGAGGATATGCCGCATAACATTTTGGTCAAAGACGCTGAAAAATACGGCGGGAAATATGTTGCCACAAGGTCTTTTAAAGATAAGAAAGTTATTAGCTCCGGTTCTGACCCTGCAACGGTCTTTGAGGAAGCAAAAAAGAAAGGCGCAAGAGACCCCGTTGTTTTTTACGTTCCTGAAAAAGATACGGTGCATATTTACTCATGCCAATAAGAGTATGTCCTTTTACCTTATGTTCAGGAAATATTTATCGTCCTATTCTCCAGATCAGAATAATCAATCCCCATTCCGGAAATAATTACAGAACATACGGAATAATAGATACCGGCGCTGATGAATGCGCTATCCCCGCTTCGTATGCCTCTTTGTTAGGACACAATCTTCAGGCAGGCAAGATTAAAAGGATCAGGACAGGCAACGGCGAGACGCTTGCATATTCACAACAATAAAGTTTGAGATTTACCATCCCGCTTCCGGGAAACTTTTATACACAATAGATGATACCCCGATAGATTTCTTGCCCAACCTGCATATCGTATTATTGGGAGTGAACAGTTTTTTGAGTAAATTCGTTCTGAATGTACACTATCCCCGTAAAGTCTTCTCAATAAAATTTCCTGATAAGAAAGCAAAGTAAAGAACAGCCAGCCAGTAACTAAAGAGTTCCATTTATTTTCATGCCTCCATTGTGTTTCATCCGATGTCAGCTACTACTTGATACTGCTTGATAATCTCAAACCCAGGGGATAGCATCTTAAACGGTGTTATCCCTTTTTTAATCCTGTCAGGTGCACTTACTGCACCTATTTCTTATTGCCTTATCTCAATACATGGTATATAATAACCTATATGAAGGCAGAGCCTTTTGAGTTCAAAGGCATAGATAACCTCTTTGAAGATTTCTTGAATGATGTGAGGAGGGTTAGAAATGAAGATTAAAAATGTAAGGTTAGACATTCAGAGTGAGGATGAATTTATAATAGAGGCAAAGAGCGCCATGAAGGCTGTAGCAAAAGGCAGGGCCGTAACGCCTCAATCGGTTATCTCGTTTGAATCCCTGAAAACAATGAGAAAGTTTATAACCGATGAACGGTTGAGGATATTGAAGTCTATTAAGAAAAACAAGCCGGAATCCATTTATGCGCTTGCAAAACTGTTAAAGCGTGATACTAAAAACGTCTCCGATGATGTTCATTATCTCTCGGAACTCGGATTGATTGAGATTAAAAAGACCAAAGACGGCAGGCAAAAAACAAAACCGGTTGTTGAGTATGAAAAGATACTGGTTGAGATAATGGTATAAACCAATTTTTTTTCTTGCCTTTACTCATGGCTTAGACAATAATACTTTATAATCCCGTCTGTAATAGCTTTTAAATAGAGTGTTTTGCTTGTAGAAGGGGGCTGCCAATGGGGACATAATCTTAATCGTTTCAAGAAACTAATACAAACGCATTAATTTAAGTTACATAATCGTCTAACTTTATGAGCAGACCATGAACGAATTGTTTTCTGTGCAGCATGCCAGATGGCCTTTTTTCTATAATGTGAAACCTGCTGATACGACCGGCTTTCCCGGGAATGGTTTATATTGACCGAATCTCTTATGTGTGGCATAATATTACTACCATATGAAAGCCGAGCTTCTGATACATGATAAAGTCAAAGACGGGCATGGGGGTATTGTTGAGGTTAAGGTGTGGGCGGTAACGAAATCAGCGGATAAACCTCACGGTTTTAAATATTCATTGGTATATATAAAACACGGCAAGCGTATTTTAGGCTATGACAATGCAGAGGGTAAAGGAGATCATAGACATCACGGTAATAAAGAGACGCTATATAAATTCAAAAGCGTAAAGAAGCTGTTTGAAGATTTTTATAGAGACTTAAAAGAGGTGAGCAGCCATGAAAGTTAAAAATGTAGTGATAGGCATTAAAAGCATTGACGAAGTGCTTAACAGGGCAAAGGATGTTATGGAGAGACTTGAACGGGGCGAGCAGGTGAAGAAAACCAAACCGGGGATATACTTTGAAAGCCTTGAAGTCATGAGAAAAGCAATAACACACGAGAGAATGAAAATACTGAAGGTCATCAAAGAAAAACATCCGGCATCAATATATGAACTTGCAAAGCTGTTAAACAGAAACCTTAAAAATGTTTCTGATGATGTTCATTACCTTGCAGAGTTGGGGCTTATTGAACTTGAAAAGGGTAAATCCAACGGCAGAGAGAAAACAACTCCGGTAGTGGATTACGATAAGATTTTACTTGAGATACCTGTATAGTTGCGGGAACAGGACAATGACCTACTTGAAGATTAAGTAAGATTGCTGATGCACTTGATATGAGGCTTTGTTGTGAAGCTGCAGGCAACAAGGGGACAGCAAAAGATTTTCCTTGCTCTTTCTGCCTGATTTGATAGAATAAAGACATTCCACATGCAAATTTCAAAAAGATAAATTTACAACGGGTGTTGTGCATTTAAAAGGGTGCCTATGGGGAAATTATCTTAATCGTTTCAAAAAATAATTTGTCTTTGATAAGATACATTGGGGGAATGAAAATGAAAAAAAAGATATTTTAATGAGGCGTTAAGACTGGCAGGGTTAAGACATGTATCTTTCCATAGCCTGAGACATAGCAACGCAAGCCTGAGAATACAGGCAGGACAGAACATCAAATACATTCAGGTACAGATGGGTCATGCAAGTATTAACATAACCTTAGACATCTATGGACACCTGTTTAACGATGCCAATTTCAGCCGTCAACAGGCTGAACTTTTAGACAACTCTTTTAAATCCGTTAGAAATCCGTTAGAAAATCCCGCTATTCTCAACAAAAAAGGACTCACGGAAGACCGCAAGTCCTTGATTTGTAATGGTAGCGGGGGATGGATTTGAACCATCGACCTTCGGGTTATGAGCCCGACGAGCTACCAGGCTGCTCCACCCCGCGACATAATTACCATACTGTAGATTAGCTTAAAAGTCAACTTAACCAATATGTTTGTCAAGCCAAAATAGAAATGTCCTATTCTTAAAAACCATTGAATATCAAATAACATCATGAAAGATTTTTATACTAAGCAAGTGCTTATAAATAATTCTGAAAAACCTTACATATTGTTAATTTATTTTGCAAGAAAATGTCATAAGCTAAAATATAAATAATGTTATTTCAATATGTTGCAATTTGGCATATTAATTGCAACTTATATAGTGGAGATAGATAATTCTATTTATCTAATAAAAAATCAAGAACTCGCTATGCTCTTGGTGCAGGGTTCTTAACAACGTAATTATATGCCGGTAAAATTCGTTTAAAGTGTAAGCCATGACAATGTTTAAAGTGCCAGCATTCGATAAGAATAATATAATCATTTTGTTGATACATTTATTGCTTTCAGTCTGTCTTTTTTCTTCACTTTGTTATGGCCAGGCAGGGAATAGTGAAAACCTAACAAGTCTGGTGAAAATAGTCAAAGCAAATGAAGTTACCACTCATGACCTCAATAGCGGTTTACGAACAACCTCTGCGGATATCACGATCACAAATATATCACGTAAAACATTATATCCTGCTCTTCATGGAGTAGTCGTAATTTATAACGCAACAGGCGAAGTTACCATGCCGGATGCCCTTGGAGGAAAAGGGATTCCGCCGTATGGAAATTATTATTATGACCTTAGCAGAAAATTGCCTGAAGGTGCTTTAGCGCCTCATGCAAAAGTTACATTCCGGGTTACGTTTGTAAGGCTTAAAAAAGTCAGTTTTAGTTATCGTATCTTATTGCACAGAACCCTTTCAGACGGTACAGATAATGATAATGACGGATACACAATAGACCAGGGAGACTGCAATGATAACGATCCTTCAATGTATCCTGGGGCAACTGAGGTATGTGACGGCAAGGACAACGACTGTGATGGCAAATCAGATGACAATCTTGGGACAATAACCTGCGGGATAGGTGTATGTCAGCATACTATTGAAAATTGCTTCAATGGAACTCCCCAAACGTGTGACCCGATGGAGGGTTCATCCGTGGAGGTTTGCGATGGGCTGGATAATGATTGCGATGGAACAACAGATGAGGAATTAGGTGCAACGACATGCGGTTTAGGAGTTTGCTTCCATACAGTTGAGAATTGTAAAAACGGCGTGCCGCAGGTCTGTAATTCAATGCAAGGCGCTGGCACGGAAGTTTGTGATGGGATTGATAATGACTGTGACGGCGCGATTGACGATGGCGTTATAAAGACATTCTACAGGGATTCAGACGGCGACGGATTCGGCAATCCCGCATCATCCGTAAGCGCCTGTTCGGCGCCCTCAGGATATGCGCCCAACAATAACGATTGCAATGACGACAATGCCGCTGTAAACCCCGCGGCCTTGGACATTCCCGGCAACGGGATAGATGAGGACTGTAGCGGGGTGGATTCCCCGCCGCAGAATCCGCCGCGCGTTTCAGCAGGGGATGCTTATGAAGTCAATGAGATGGAAACCCTGCAATTTAATGTAACGGCAGATGACCCGGACGGCACGGCAGTCACCCTTTCGGCTTCGCCTCTGATAAGGAATTCTTCATTTAAATCAACCGGCGGCGTTCTGGCGAGCGGGACCTTTACATTTACTCCGGACTATACCCAGCAGGGAATTTATAACTTAACTTTCGGAGCTATCGATCCGGTTGGAAATAAAAGTCATAAGATCGTAACTATTAAGGTAAACAATATCAACAGACCCCCTGTATTATCTGTTGAACCCCAGTCGAATATCAAAGAGGGGGCGCTCCTCACGCTGCCTGTTACTGTGAGCGATCCGGATAACGACAATCTGGCGATAACGGCATTTGCGTTGCCTGAAAATCCTGAGAAACCCCTGCCGGACAATTCAATGTTTATTGAATCAACAAGGACCTTCACCTTCACGCCTGATTTTGAGCAGGCAGGCGCATATGACATTATCTTTGAAACGAGCGACGGGCAGCTTACAAGCGGACAGCAGACCGCGCATATTGTTATTGATGATGTAGCCAACGTGCCGGGGGAATTGGTCCTTAATGTAGACCCGGTGGAATCACCTACTTTTCTCTCGACACAGCGAATAACCGGCTCTATCAATGCAACCGGCAATCCGCCGCAAGCGCCGGCAAAGTCCGTGCTTATCACCGGAATGAGCCCGACGACCGGACAGCAGGGTGAGACCCTGAATGTCACGCTTACCGGGGAAGCGGCAGGGAAGTATGCAACTAATTTTGTGCAGGGGAAGAGCTATGCGAACTTCAACTCAGGTATTACGGTAAATTCCATAAATGTTACCAGCCCAACCCAAGCTGTCGTTAACATCATAATCAGTGCGGATGCCGGAGAAGGAGCACGTTCTGTCTCTGTTTCAACAGGAAGTGAAGTGGCAGTCTCTGTCCTTGCCTTTAATGTAACTCGCGG
The DNA here is from genome assembly GCA_020057065.1 of Thermodesulfovibrionia bacterium. GTDB lineage: Bacteria > Nitrospirota > Thermodesulfovibrionia > UBA6902 > UBA6902 > SURF-23. The sequence continues at coordinate 8,419 of JAGVGM010000223.1, read as the reverse complement.
CAAGGCAAATGTGTCCGGCATGCTTACAGACGATGCTACAGGCCTGCCGATCGCAAACGCTGTAGTAACGATCCAGGGGACAACGATTACAGCCACGACAGATGCAAACGGTTTCTTCACGCTCCTTGATGTGCCTTCAGGACAGCAGACGCTTGTTATTAACGCGCCGAATTATGAGTTGATTACGATGAATATTGAGGCGCTGGTTGGGACAACCGTAGATATGGGCAACGTGAAGTCACAGTCATTAGTATTTGATCCTTCAGCGCCGCCGTCGGTCAGTTTACTAAGCATAATTGGAAGAAGGTTCTCAGACACAACAGGCAACATAAAACTTAGAGACGCCAAACAACTTGTTAGAGATGCCTGGTTGCTTGTTGGCGGTGAAGATGCAGGGGTTCTGGATGAGTATGGAAACCAGCTTAATCCGGAAGTTGAAGGGGCCGGCAAACTCAACCTCAAACCAGAAGGCGTCGAGGGGCTTGCCCGTAAGCTGCGCAAAGGGGAAACAACCTCATTGCAGGAAATACTCCACGCCTTCTCTTTTGGGATGAACTGGAATAATGGGGCTCCACCTGATCTGCGGCAATGGATGGAGCTGTTACAGGAGATGATTAATGAAGCATGGGAAGATCCTACTAATCCTGATAATTATTTTACCATCCTCCTGTTTAACAGAGAGACAACTCTATCTCCATCCCCTCCAACATTATATCCTGAAATGCGACTTAATGCGCTGCAGGCTAATCTCTTCGTGTCGGGCTTTCTCTTATATGCACTTGATCCATCCGGAAATGAGAGTAGCGCTATTAAGAACAAGTCTACATTACTGGCATTCAATGGAGACCTTATGCCCGGATTGTTACTCGCGGATGCTGATGACCCTGTTAACCCGGGATCACAGGGAAAGAGTATGATGCGCAATTTCTGGAAAAACTATTTCGGGCGATTGGGGAATTTTCCTCTCGGAACACTAGCCTCGGCATTTGGGTCGGCGGTTTTTGCAAGTACCACAATTATGTTAGCTGGTGGTGGACTTGCAACTACGATAGCTACAACCACCTTTGCGTTTGTCTCCGGCATGGTGGCGGACATACTGGCACAGTACGTTGTTTCCTTGCAACTCTACATGATGGTGCCCGTAACTCCTCTGGCGCTGAAAGCCGAGGTTATTAAAGGTGAACTCGGCAAACCGATCGTTCGGGTCACCTTTAAAAGAAGTGTGTCTGATTACAGACCCGCGGAAGAGTTCTTCAAGAGCATCTTTTACGTATACACATTGTATCGCTACGACGAGCCGCCTGCACTCTACGAATGGATGGAAGAAATCAAGCCGACTGTGGTTAACCAAATTATTTCGAACGTTCCGGACCTCCCTGAAGACATGCTGGATTTACCGGATGTTGTCGAAGATGCGCTGAATAGACTCTACAGATCAGGTATGGTTATTGATGACCCAAACCCGCCGGAAGACAGGGTCAGTTATTATGATTTAACAGTCACCAGACTGATCGGCAAGAATGAGATATCCGAGAGTGACGAAAATTTAGGTTCAACTGCTGACTGGGGACTGTCATTCTGGGGATCTGTAGGGCCAACTGTCACTACATCATCAATTAAGTATTCTAACTTGGTTGGAATAGGTCCCGGAGTAGTGCTTGCGGCCTTAAATCCACTGGTTACACTGGCAAACGGCATGAAGCAACTGACGAGTGACTTTTCCAATATCGTTGCCGCTTATGTAGGTGATGCGCCTGCTCTACAGGTGGATGAGATTGAGGTGCAAGCGGAAACAGGCGATATCTATTATAGCGATTTGTTCACTAAATCGCTCTTGAGGTTGAGATACAATGAAGGGCCAGGTGTAAATCCGACAATCGAAGAGTCCCTGTTTGCCCGAACCAATTTTATAGACCCCGGACAGATCGGGCTTGCTATTGATTCCAAGGGGGATCTTTACACCGACAACAGCGCTTCAGATTCACGCTTTGGCGGGAGAATTTTTAAGTTCAAACAGCCTAACGGCAGCAGAGATTATATCGGAAGCGTTAGTTATTTCAGTGATCTTTTAGGTTATGCCAGGCCTGTATCCGTCAGCAGGATGGTTTGCACACCTGACGATCTTTACCTGATTATTGTGGATGAATACAGCGATAGCCTTCGACAGCTTATGATTGATGAAGATTTTCGTGAAGCCTATCCAAGCAGCAGGTGGACAAGTGACATTTTCGGCGAACTTGGGGGCAAACCAAGCCCGGTTCGTGATCTTGAATTTAATCGAGAAGGCAAACTTTTTGTGCTTACAGATGGAATCCTATATTTGTTCTCTTATGATACGCTTGCATTTGACGGGCTCCTCGACCTGAATTTAGAAGACGTCTTTGGCGGGGAGGATGGCAGGGCCAGCGGGATGGCAATCGATGACTACGGCAACCTTTACATTTCAGTATCCGGCAAATACGGAGGATATATACTCATGTATGAGAAAAAAAACCTGGCAACGCCGTATATTGAACAAGTACCTCTGATAATTAATGAAATTATCTCCGGAAGACCGGGGGATATTGAAATCAGCGGTGACGGCAGAGCTCTTATTATGGCAGAAGAAAGCGGGAGGATCTCCAAATATCCATTCGGTATTTCAGGGTTTGTTAAAGACGCAAGTGGCGGTACGATCTTTGGAGCCACAGTGCGCATCAGGGTTTCTCTTGGATTTTTCAGCTCTGCTCTCTCAGAAGAATATGTGACAGAAACTGACGTTGATGGATTTTTCAATGTGCCTGGTGTATTCAAACCCGGACCTCCACCGGGCGCCTTTGCGGCGGTCACGATCGAGAGCGGTCTAAAAAGCGAGACGTTCCTGACAATGCTTGGACAGCCTAACTTTGGAGCGTACGGTCAGACGGTGAGAGAGTTTTTACTTAAGCCATAGAGAGGTTTTTAGTTTTTTGTAATGAAGCAGGTTGAAAAAAATATCATGATTGCCACAAACGCAGAAATAGGGAAGAAAGGGCTTGTCAAGGCGATTATTTCCGCCTCCTTAATCGCCCTGTTCTTCTTGCTTGTTGTACAAGGAGTTGCCCTTGGAGATGTTACTGTCACTGTCTCCGGCCCTGGTGGTTCGGCAAGCCAGTCCGTTCCTGATGAAGGCGGGCCGTTTGATCTGAACATCCCTCTGAACAGAAATGTGGTCAATACGATAAGTGTGACTGCAACCGATGCAGGCGGCAATACCGCTTCACAAGAACTTAAGGTCACGCAGGTCTCTCTCGATGCAATCGTTGTCTCCAAAGTTACATCCGAGCGCCTGTCAGTGGAGCAGGTTGAACAGTTGGTCAATGAAGGCGTGATAGACCTTGAGAACCCTGAAAATTACAATGTCTCGGTCTTTTCGATAGTGCTTACCATCGCTGATGAAAAGGTTCCAATTAATGTGCCGATTGTTTTCCCGAAAGATAAGGAGCCGATGGGCTGGGAAACCTACAAATTCCCTAAAGGCGATGATGGGTCAAACAGGCCCCCCCCTCCTCCTCCTCCCCAGATTGTTATCTTTGAGAAGTTAATACCCGGCCCTCCGGGCGAAGAGCCTGTATCCATTCCCGGAGTCATTGTCATAGAGGGAAAGATCAAGAGCCTCAAGGAGTTCTTCACTGTCCGCCTGCTGCTCATGAATACCTCGGGGATATTCACCTTGAGTGATGTCACTGCAAATATAGAATTCCCTGAAGGCGGGCTTTCTAATGTCCTGCCTGTTGACGGCATAGCCTCTTTCGGCGATATCCTGCCTGGTGATGGAGCGCAGCCCGGTCAGAAGGAAAAGGAATTTATCATTCGGGGTGATGAAATAGGCCTTAGAGACGTTAAGGTCAATTTCGGCGGGCTTGTTATCGGCCCCGGCATTCCTGAAGACGGGCCGATACCATTCAATGGAAGCGCCATGACAGAAGTGGAGGTAAAGGGACCGCCCACATTTAATGTGCAGGTTACCCATCCTGATTTTGTCGAGATAGGAGTACCGTATGAGCTTGAGGTAAAAATAACAAACACAGCCGACATCCCTGCCCTTTACGCAAGTTTAGAGCTTGATGCAGGAGCTGACGCAAATCTGGTTAAATGCGAAGTGGATACCAACGGTGATCCCCGGTGTTCAGAAATTCAGGGCGCAGAGATAAGGAGCCTCGGCAACATACTCCCGGGCCAGACAGTAAGCGAGATATTCACTCTCAATCCATTAAAAACCGGCGCTATAAGTTCCTGTGTGGCAGCAGCAGACCAGAATATCAGCCTTCAAGTGCTTGTAGGGAATATGGGATGTATAGTGGGTACATTCCCTCCCACAAGGGGTGTTCCCGAGGGCATACCGACTGTTAATGTCCTGCCGGCGCCTAATGCCTATGGTATCAGTATCGAATCCCCGGTCACTGCCTTTTTCAGCGAGCTTATGAATACTACCACCATCGTCACGGGAGAAGGCGGTACATTCAATGTCTACGACAGGGCCAATAATCCGGTTCCCGGTCAGTTAAGGGTTGATGTCATTAATGACAAAACAGTTGCGATATGGCAGGTCAATGACGGAATCACCAACAGGCTTGCGCCTGATACACAATACACAGTAGTTCTATCAAAAAATATAAGAGACCTTGAAGGCAACGGGCTTTTCAATGAATGGACGAGCCGGTTTACCACAACCGGTATCGGTATAAATGATACAACTCTGCCGACAATCACCCTTTCGGTTGAGCCGCCTGTAAATCCGAATTTTGTCCTTCCTGGGCAGATCGTGAGGGTCAATGCCTATGCCTCAGACCAGGGAAGCGGAGTAGTCCGTGTGGAAGCGAGAATAAGGGATATGAGCGTTCAGGGCTCGCAATATCAACTAATAGACCAGAAAGCAGTCTTTGAGGGAGACAGCCCTCCATTTATATTCTCTATTGCTTCTGCGAATCTCGCAGCAGGCAATACTTACCAGTTGATGGTGACTGCCTATGATTATTTGTGGAATGCCCAGAACGCCACTATTTTCCTCATAATAGCAGCTTCGTCAGATCCTCCGGCAATTACCCTGCCTGATGACCCGGCAGGACCTGTGCTTCAGGGAATTTCCATTGATGTGACACCTGTGAATATCACGGGAGGCGTCAACGAAGTGCGTTTTTACCTGGATGGCGCTGCTGAACCGTTTAAAACAGTGAACCTTGCCCCATATCAGGCAAGTCTAAGAACCCTCAGCCTTGCCCTTGGGAGCCATACTGTCCGCGCTGTAGCAGAGGACGGTCTTAGTCAGACTGGCGAGGATACGTATACATTTAATCTCGTTGAAAATATCAACATGCCTGTCGTTGACTTCGGCAGCGCAGTTGATGGAGCTCAATACGTAGTCAACTCCCAATTTTCAGTAAACGGTAATGCCTCTGATCCTGTAGGCATTGCTTCTGTAAATTACTATCTCAATAATACTTCAGGGTCACCTATCGCCACAGGATCCGATCCCTTTATCGTGGATACTTCCGGTTTAAGTCTCGGAGCAAACAGGATATACATAGTTGCTACAAACAATCTTGGTGTTTCCAATGACGCAAATGCCCTGGCCTCTTATCTTGAGTTTTCAGTTGTAGAGCCTCCTCCCGGGGTTCCGCCTGACGCGCCTGCCGTCAACAGTATTTCATATCCGGACAGCGGAAGGGTGACGATAACAGGTTCCTCTGTCGCAAATGCAAAAATCGACGCAGCAAACACAGCTACCGGTTTAACCATAAGCGCAAACGCAAACGGCTCTGGTGATTTCAGCGTTGTGATAGAGGCGAATGCAGGTGAACTTATCAGCCTCGTTGCATACGACTACAGCGAGTCGCCTGATCCAGGCACTGCGACTCAGGTGACAGTTCCTGTGCCGCCGGTTCTTGACAGAATTGAGGTCACACCGTCGTTCATCACGTTTACTGCGGTTAACGAGTATCGTGATTTAACCGTTACCGCATTTTACAATGACGGCTCAACGCGCAACGTAACATCGAAGGCAGAATTCTCCTCGGATAATCCATCCGTTGCATCCGTAAATTCATCAGGCAGGGTAGCAGGGCTTGCATTCGGAATTGCGGCGATCACTGTTCAGGCGGAAGGTATGCAGACGCAGATGATCGTCAACGCGAATATTATAATTCTTGCCGGAATAACTGTTGAGCCTTCTCAGTTGGGTCTTGCAGCAATAGGTCAGACACAGCAGCTTACGGTCACCGGCAGTTACAGCGACGGCAGCACGCAGATAATAACCGGCAATGTTTCATATATAACCGGCAACCCGGATGTTGCCACAGTGAATTCCTCCGGATTAATTACTGCAAAAGGCGACGGCTCGACACAGATCACCGCTTACAAAAGCGGGATACAGCCTGTGGCCGTTAATGTTACGGTAAACACCACCTTTGACCCTGCGCCGACAGCAGAGATACTGAGTCCTTCAACCGGTGCGGACGCTGAAAGAAACCAGAGCGTTTCAGTTGTTGTAAAAGCGCAGGATGCAATAGGCGGGGTAGCTAAAGTGTATCTGCAAGTCACAGGCGAGACAACTTACTCTGAAATGAAACAGGTATCTCCAGCCTCGCTCAACACAACACAGAGTTTCGTATTTAATGTTTCAGGCACGGCAGCAGTTGGAAGCGCAATTACTGTAAAAGCATGGGCTGAAGATACAAGCGGCAATACTTCTGCAATAGCCTCTGTCATGTTAAATGTTGTTGATAATACCGCACCTTCAGTATCCATAACACAACCTGCAAACCAGGCAGCGTTCAACTATGGCGATACGGTTAACATCTCTGTTTCAGCATCAGATGCGGTAGGAGTTACACAAATAAGATATGAAACAACAGGCGCACTGACCCTCTCCGGTTCAAAAGATTTTTCTCCCGCATTACAGACGGCAGGCTCTGACTTCAGTTTCATGATTCCTTTTGGGGTTGTAAATCCTGATTTAACGATTAAGGCTTATGCAATAGACGCTGCCGGCAATGAGCGTGCGGCATTGCCTGTTGATATTATTATCACAAGCGCAGATATTACACCGCCTGAAACGATTGTTACAGCGGTTGCTGATCCGGGCACAAGCGCATCAACTACAGTTACCTATCAAATTATATCAGGGCTTACCGACCTTGATCATGTGGAGCTTTATTTCCGCAGAAATAACATTGGCACTTTTAACAGATACACAAATGCAGACGCAGGAAATGTGGAAGGAAAGTTCTTCCCTCAGAGCGGCGACACAGGCACAATTATATTTGACTCAACCAAAATGGGCGGCGACGGTGATTTTGAATTTTATTCAATCGGCGTTGATAAGGCAGGCAACCGCGAGCCGGTTCTGATGAGTGTGCCGGCATCGCCAAAGGATATTTCCGGATTAGCGGCGTATTATCCGTTTAATGGAGATGCGATAGATGATAGTGGAAATGGTAATAATGGAACTGTTTATGGAGGAGCTACTTCAACAACAGGCGTATATGGGAACGCTTATAGTTTTGATGGAATAAATGATTATGTGGATGTCAGTAATAACGATTTATATTTTAGCTACCCTATAACTGTTGCATCATGGGTGAATCTTAATTCACTTGGCGGCAATATTTTTCATTCAGGGACTGGCGGGGTACCGCGGCTTTTCTTTGGCCCTATATCTTCCGGGCAGCTTAGAGTCTTCACAGATAATAAGTATGAATATTCTTCATCGGATGTTATGTCAACCGGGAGTTGGCATCACGTAGCGATAACCAGAGATTCAACCGGAGCCGGTTATATGTATGTAGACGGTGTAAATGCCGGCGTCGTCAGCAGCGGAGGCACAGGATCCGGAAGCAAAGTCTTGATAGGTTTTGGAGATTATGGAGGTGGCCTCAACGGTCTCATTGATGATGTAGCTATTTACAACCGTGCCTTATCATATAACGAGATTCGCAGTTTTATTTCTTCACCTGTTCCTGACCTATCAACCACCTTCAGCGCCGGTACTATCTGGACAACAATAAATGCTCCGACTGTGATTGGCGAAGGAGATACCACATTCGATAATAAGAACCTAAGGATCTCCGGCACAACGGTTACAGTTAACGGAGTTCACAGTTTTATGAATGTTGAATTACTGAATGGAACGGTGCTTACTCATTCCGACACAACAACTACTGAGGAATTCAGTCTCAATCTCTCTGCATGGACATTGACTATTGACTCAACAAGCTCTATCAATGTTGATGACCGCGGTTACCTCGGCGGAAGCCGTGGGGGCAATGACTGCACAGGGCAGACGGTGGACAATACAAATGGTGCCGCATACCGTTCGGGCGGGAGTTACGGCGGCTTGGGTGGCGTTTATGATGGCGGGCCCACAAATCCTGTTTACGGCAGCCTGACCGACCCTGTGAAC
>JAGVGM010000185.1 GCA_020057065.1 Thermodesulfovibrionia bacterium | reverse complement strand
GCAGACCGTTCGACTATCAAGCAATGTCCCAAGGTCAGTCGGTGATTACACTCTCTTTTGTATCGACATTAGAACTAAACTGCGGAAGGTGGGTTAACTTCACTTTTTAATTCTGCTCTAAATCTTTTTAGCATTGGTCTCTTTGAAACGTCAGTCGGAAAATAAACCTTGTTTTCAGCAAGCAACTTATCCATCGATTCTCTTATATAACCCCATACCCTGTCTGGATTGGCTTTGTGTACTATTCCTGTTTTAGGATCAACAAGATCATAAAATTGATTAGGCCGTTGGTCTTTAGTCATTCCGACAGTTAAATCGCCTAAAGTCCAATCCCCTCTATGATCATTGTCGGGATTTTTATAGCCAAAATAATCTTTCTGAATTCCGTTAAAAGACTTTAACCCGCCTTTGTGATATGTAATTACATATTCGTGATCAACAGACACTAATTTTTCAGCCAATGCAGATGATGCCCTTCTTTTCCAAACGAATTCGGCAACAAAATTCTCTTCCCCAAATATCTCATTCATCACCATCCGCAGGTTGTGAACCTCATTATCATCAATGTGAACGAAGATAACGCCGTCATCACGTAAAAGATTCTTTGCAAGAAACAACCGGGGATACATCATACTAAGCCAGTTGCTGTGATAGTGGCCGCTGTCTTTGCTGTTCTTGCGGAACAGGCCCTCTTTCATGAGATAACCTTCTTCGTCCTTATCGCCGATACGCTTAAGGTAGTCTTCTTTCTTCTCGCTGAATTTGTCGGGGTAGATAAAGCTGTCACTTCCTGTGTTGTAAGGCGGGTCTATGCAAACTACTTTGACTTTACCGTAATATGCTTTTTGTAAAACCTTCAGGACTTCCAGATTTTCGCCTTCAATGAAGAGGTTTTCCGTTGTGTCAAAGTTGATGGATTCTTCCGGCGCAGGTTTCAATGTGGCTGTGGTGGGTTGCTGCAATACTCTAAAGGCATCGCTCTTGCCTGCCCAATTCAATACGTAACGCTCATTGGCAAAGTTGATATCATCGCCAAAAGCGGCCTTCAGCTTTTCCCAATCTAACTGGTTCTCTGCAAAGAGTTCGGGGAAAAGCCCTTTCAGCTTCTGCAGTTTGTCCTGCTTAATATCTATTGACTCTCCGTCCATCTATTCCCCTTCTCAGACAAAAACAGCATATGTTATCAAAATACTTTACCGCTCTATATTAGCAAAGATACGCGACATTTATTATTCCTTTTCCGGATGTTCGATCAATCCTTTTGCCCCTTTCTTTTCCAGTTCCAGTTTAGGAAATGGCATTTCATTTCTTCAGCACTTCCCAGTAACCGCCCTTGTCTGGGCCGATGCGTTTGAGAACTCCTTTTTTCCTAAGTCTGGTTATATGGTATTTTACTCCGTCTTCGGTTATCCCTATAACCGCTGCAAGTTCTTTTTGGGTAATATCTGATTTATTAGTAATAGCTTCCATGATTTTCTGGGTAGTTTTCTGGGTAGTTTTCTGGGTAGTTTTTTCTGACCCTTTTTCACCCAACTTTTCAAATCCCTTCTTGCCGTCAAAATAACTCCTGCGCTTAAAAGTAGTAATAAACTTTGTGCCTATCTCGCTGAATTCGGTATCAGGTTCTTTTGAAAGTATCAGCTTGATCCCTCTTCCCCATTTCTCTATAAAATGAACACGATGAAGCATCTCGGCAATCAGCTCGTTTCTTCTCTCCGAGACCATTTTTGTCATGATGGTCTCTATGGTCAGGCCGCCATAAAGCAGTCCAGGGCTCCTTATCTCCACCCGGTCTTTGAAAACAGCAACGTTGACGGAGTCAAATTCACGGTAATCCCTGTGACAAAAAGCATTGATTATCGCTTCCCTGAAAGCCGCCTTGTCAATCTCAGGCACGTCTATCCTTCTTAACCCTTCCAGCTTCATGCCGATATGAATATTTTTCAGGATGTATCCTTCAGCTTTTTCGATCAGGGAGAAGAGGTCTCCTTCAAAATCCTGCATATGAATGGTAAATGATGTGTCTGTTGTGCCGAAAACAGCGCACCTGAGACGGGCATTGGGGAAAAATGCCTGCGGTTTTTTGGCAAATAAGATTACGGACGTATTGAGGAGCTTACCGTCAGACGTGAGTTTTAATTTTTCAAGCGCATTGCGTACAGTGTCATATTTCAGCCCTGAGCCTTTCAGGAAAGATTTAACTTTAGCTGCGCTTATGTCTGTGATTTTTGCTTCTTTGCAGATTTCGGTATCCCATCTTAATTTATCCTTATTCTTTCTGAGAATCAGCTTTTCAAGTTCTTTAGCGCTTAATTGCCGGTCTTCATCCGCCACTCTTATATATGCCCTGCCATATGCAAAATACGGAATATCGTTACCCTTAAACCGGACTTTGATGCATGCTTTGCCGTCTATCTCAATACGGTTTATATGAGGATAGATTTTGGGTTCAATATGGTCTGCAATGGATTTTGATACATCACGGATTGTTTTTTCGGTTACATTTTGACCTGCTACAGCGCCATTGTTTTTAATTCCAAAAAATAATTCTCCATGTTGATGTTTATTGAGGATTGCCGCTATAGATATGATCGCCTCTTTAATCTCAGAGGTAGTTTTTTTTAGTTCCAATGTTTCGGATTCAATAAATTTCATATTTTCAGTTATGTAAGCAATCTTGATTAATACCTATGAGTCTCCGTCAATTAATTCACCCAAACCCTGGAGTGCTCCATTTTACCTGTAAAACAACTATATGGGCAAGGAGAATAAAGGGGTACTTGGGCAACCACAGGGGATTGCCCCTACACCTCATGTACTTCCCCTGTGTGCGTGAACACGATGAATGACTTAACGGCGTTTGTATTGAATATCTTCTTTACCGCTTTTTTGTAAATATCGAGTTGGAATGAGTGCTCTTTCACCAGCCACTCCATCTCTTCATCTTCTACCGGAAAGGTCTTGTAGTCATAAATATTGTAAGTGCCGCCATCTTTTATTATCCTGTCTATCCTTCCCCTGTAAACGGAGAGCCCCGACTCATAGATAAACGGAAGTTCGGCAAATGAATCCTGCACAGGTTGAATGATGCTCTGCCATATGCCTTTCTCTTTAAGAAGCGCGACTGTTTTATTGATTTCGGCGATACCGTCTTCAGCATCAGCCTCATTCATGCCTCTTAAGCTGAAGAGCCTCACCGCTATTTCCGCTATTCTGTCATCCGTTATATTGCCTTTGGATATCTTCTCAAATATCTCATGTAGTATCTCGCCGGGAACTGCCGTATTTCTGCCCTGCCCCTTTGTCATAATACCGCCTGTGACGGTCTTCCATTCCTTCTCGCTCCTTAAAGGGGTTGGTATGAAATCCGCGTGAGGATGTCGTATCTTCTTTCCGGCAAATGTTTCGGCTTGAGGGGCTTTTATTCCGGCTCCGTCAATAATTGAGAGCCCCGGAATATCTTCTTTAACACTGTATCCATTATCTCTCTTATCAAGCCATAGCCCCTCTTTCAGATAGCCGAGAAAACTCTTGCCCCTCTCTTTCCATGTTGCAACAAGAAAGAGCGCCTCCTCAGCCCTTGTCACGGCCACATAAAAGAGCCTCTTCTGCTCCTCCTCTTCTTTCATCAGATGGAGGCGGAAGTCCTCGTCATCCTTTCTTATTGAGGATTCTGTTATCGCCTTAAAGAAGAACTTCCCGTCTTTTTCATACACAAGGCTTTCATTGCTCCTTAAAGTGAAGGGGTCTTCAATTGCCGGAAGAAAGACAACAGGAAACTCCAGGCCTTTTGCCGTATGTATCGTTAGTATCTTTACCGCATTCATGCCTTCCGTATTCACATTAGCCTTCGGCTCTTCTTCCCGGTTTATCGTTCTTTCAAGGAAGGCCCTGATTTTTATAAGCGGCCTGCCGCCTGACTCTGTCTCTTCCATGATCCTGATGAACTTTTTTATATTTGCGCGCTGTTGCGGCTCGTGATAATAACGCCACGCGCCTGTCTCAACAAGAGCGCGCTCTATCAGTTCAGCAAGCGGCATATGCGCTGATTGTGCGAGCCAGTTTTGGAGAAGGACAAAGGCTTTGTTAATTGATTCAAAAAATCCCCCTTCATCCCCCTTTTTCAAAGGGGGAGATTCCTCTCTACAAAGAGATGCAGGAGTTGTGCCCCCCCCTTTAGCAAAGGGGGGATTTTTCATTAAGATATTCTTTATCTTATCAAAGAGGCTTTCGCCTTCTTCCCTTGACGCCTTTAGAACAGCATCTTCATCAAGCAAAAATAACGGGCTTTTGAGCAGGACGTAGAGGCTGTAAGCATCCTTTGGATTTGAGAGAAAATATACTAACGCCCGAAGCATCGCAACCTCAGGCTCCTGATAAAAGCCGATCCCCTTGACCGCGATAAAGGGGATGCCGTGCCTGCTTAATGCCTCCTCATATTTTTTTAAATGAGTTCTCTTTCTTAGAAGTATGGCGATGTCAGCATACACACATTCCCTCTGAACGCCGGTCTTTCGCTCTGTGATACGGAGATTCCCGATAAGCCCCTTTATCCTCTTTGCTATGACATCCGCCTCCCTCTCCCTCTGAAGCGATATGCCCTCATCCTCATCTTCGAGCATTATTATCTCCACGCTTCCTATGCCTGAGAGGTTCTTTCTATGGGCCTCAAATTCGCCGTATCCTGTCATCCACGCGGGCGAGGCATTATCAGCAGACATTATCTTTGAGAAGAGGGTATTTGTGAAGCTTATAATCGCGGGCGCGCTCCGATAGTTCTCCTTCACCTCTTCATAATGAAACTCATCTCCAAGCCACTCGGCGAGCTTCTCCTTTGCCCTGCGGAATATCTCGACATTGGCGCCCCTGAAATAATATATGGACTGCTTCCTGTCGCCTACGAGGAATACCGTCGGCTTTATGCCCTCGTCCCTTTTTGCGCCGATTCCGGAGCGCCACTCTTCCGTAAGCTTGTCTATCACTGCCCACTGAAAATTATTCGTATCCTGGAATTCATCCACGAGTATATGATCCGTCTTCTCGTCAAACGCATAAAGGATGTTTGCCCATTCAGGCTCTTCAGTGAGCATGCGATAAGCGATATACTCAAGGTCGCTGAAGTCAAGAAGCGACTTTGAGCTTTTGAGAAATGAATGCCTCTTAAGACAGTTAATGAATATCTCCCTTATTCTTTGCGCCCTGTTTGTATATTCCTCAAACTTCTTTCCCTTCCAGAAGGCGTGCATCTTTACTGCCCAATTTTTATAGTCAGCTATGCTGCTCAGACCTTTCGGTGGCCTTTTGCGCGGCTCTTTCTCCTTTGTCAGGAAGTAATCTTCAAAGCCCGCCCTCTTTTCAGTTTCTATCTCATTAAAAAAATCACGGTAGCTGTCAATGGCTTCTTCTGCTCCCTCCCATGAGAGGAGTTCATCAACCAATTGCGGCATGCGGGTTGAATCATACATGGGAACGACCGCCTCAAGAGAGAACGGCCTCTTCTCATAAAGGTAATTAACCGTATCACTGAGATTTGCGAGCCCCCTGAAGCCCTTTTCCCCTATCGTATGGAGAAACAGATCATGACTGCCGTCTCCTGAGCCTGCCTCCATCAGGAGTTCGTATATTATCTCTTCCCACATTATTCTTGAGTCAATCGCATTCTCCACCCTGTAGTTTGCATCTATCCCGGCCTCGAACGAGAAACGTCTCAGGAGCGTGCCGCAGAAAGAGTGTATTGTCGATACGCGCATGAGCGGCATCTTTTCAAGCAGGGAATCAAAGAGGCGGCTGTCCTCTGCTTTAAGTATCGTCAAAATCCTCTGCTTCATCTCAGCCGCGGCCTTCTCAGTGAATGTGACAGCGAGTATCCTCTCAACACTCACGCCGCTCTTTAAGAGCGCGATATATCTCCTTGCGAGCTTCTCGGTCTTGCCCGAGCCCGCGGGCGATGAGATGATGACGCTTTTATCCGTGCTGAGATAGTTCATGATTTACTTCGCCCCTTCGCATAACGGGCTGTGATAACAGTATCTGCACTCCTGCGCATTATGCGGCTCAGGAAGGAATACGCCTCTACTTATATTGCCGACTATCTCTTCTGCCTTTATGATCGCGCCTTCGGTGTATTCCGTCATTTCACCCTTCGAAGGATACCATGTGATACTGCCGTCTCTCAGGGAATATATTCCGGCTCTTTCAACAATGTCAGGGTTCTCCTTCTGCCACATGGAGACATAAAGAGGAAGCTGAAGGCTCTCTTTATCCGGCCGGCCTGTCTTGTAGTCAAGGAGGATAACCGAGTCCCGTTGTCCGTTGTCCGTTGTCCGTTGTTGTATTACTTCTGACTTCTGACTTCTGACTTCTGACTTTTTCTTGTCAATCCTGTCTATCTTGCCTTTAAGCTTCAGACTGCCAATTTCTGCGGCCACCTTCTTTTCAACCTGAAAAGGGGTAAATCCGTCAGCCCTTATATCCGTTTCCCGCGCCTTGAGTTCAGGAAGAAGCCTCCTGAAAATATCATGCGCAACCTTTGACCAGAAGTTTCCCACAGGGAATCTCTTAAGCGCAAGCGCAAGCCCCTCAAAGAGCCGCATATCCATGCGGTCAATATCAATCTCGCCGTCCCTGAAGAGGTGCTCCATAGTCTTATGCGCGAGACTGCCCCACAGCCTTGCCTCGACCTCAAACTTAGGCGGCTCCTCAGCGGTTATATTCAATACTTTCTCAATATAAAACCTGCGGGGGCATCTCCTGTATGAATCAATATCAGTCACGCTTATGTATCCTTTAAAGTAAGACCCGATATCCAGGTTCTGTCCCGAAGATACTCCTAAGCTGCTTCTATAATTCTCGCTCAGTCCCTCCATGATATGGATCTCTTCTTCGGAAAATATATTCGGCGCTGAAGAAGGCCTGACCGAGTCCCAGTCAAGGAATGGAGAAGGCAGAAGCAGATTATCGCCCTCTGCCGAGGGGCAAGAGATGTAAGGCTCTCTCCGGCAAGAATGAAGTATCATATTAAAATAACGCCTCTGCCTGCTGATGTAATATTCAAGATACGGGAGGCCGAGCTCCTTCTTCACCCTTTCAGGCAGTATCGGGTCTATGACAGGCCTTGAAGGCAGGTCTTCCTCTACTGCCCCGCCGAAGAATAGCGCTTCAGATTCAACTCCTGCGGCAAGCTCAAACGGTATGAGGCGGACTCCATTGTCTCTTCCTGAGAATGCCTTCATATCCCTTAAGAGATTTCTGAGTTGAGAGACAGGCCGGCTTTCAAAGTTCGGGGTCTCGCCGCAGATTTTATGGAACTGCCTGAGTTCATCAAACTTCGCCTCTATCATATCCGTGATTTCCGTATGCGCGGGGCTGCCTGAGAAGCCGAGCCTCTTTAGCGCATCTTCCAGTGCATCCAGAAATCCGGGCAGCGTCCCCTTTCTCTTTACATTCTCAATAAGGCCGATAATATCTCTTATCTCATTCTGAATATGCTCTATCCTTGCGCTCTCTTCTTCCGTAACCTTCTCTGTCATCGAGTTAAGGAGCGTCTCCTTTATTGAGAGCCATGACCCCTTTCCCTTTATAACGCCTGCCCTGTATGAATATGCAACAGACCACTCCTTTATAAGCGGATGGATTTCAGGGAATGAAGGCGATGTGAGGAGCGCGAGGAAGTCGTAGGATGGATAATCCTCCTCAATGCACGTCAGCAGGCTCTCAAGCGCGATAACAGGGCTTGCACATGAGAGGTCCTGCTCTTCAATGCTCAGCGGGATGCCGTGCTTTGCAAAGACCCTTTTCACTATGGGGGCGTATTTCCTGATGTCAGGGAATGAAACGACTATATCCCACGGATCGGTTCCTTCAAGCAGCATAGCCTTTGAAGCCTTTGCTATTGATTCAACCTCTTCCTCAATTGAGGGATAAGAAGAATAAGGAGAGCTTTCCCTGCGGAATTTTGAATCAAGTTTTATGACAGAGAAACCCTTGTAGTCCGACAGGGATTGGCATATGCCGCTGCTGCTGTCAGCAAGCAGAAAAGTCTTTTCCGCTTTTTCGATAAGCGCCATGATCACCTCAAGCTCAAGCGGGGTAGGATCAAAGAATCCGTCAATCACAACGATTGGCATCTCCTTAGATTCCGTTATAATCTGGATGCTCATCTTAAGGACTTCTTCAGAGTCAGCGAGGCCTCTCTTCTTATTCCAGTCTTCATACATGATCAGGCTCTCTATCGCATCCGCCGCCCGGGTTGCCGCTTTCTCCTCAAATATCAATGAGACTGTCTGAACTCTGATCTCAGAAAGCTCTTTCCCCGGCATATAGTGTTTAAGCTTTCTCAAGAGGTCGGATAAGAGGCGCGTGTAGCCCGCATTCTTTTCAGAGAGTATCTCAGCGATGATGAGAGGCCTTATACTCTCTGAGATGATATTCCCGCCGGACTTCTCATGGGAAATGCGCTCTGCAAAATGTTTCAATGTGGCGGTCTGAAACGGGATATATGCGGGCCTCTTCAGATAATTAAGAAAATCCCTTTCAGCCTCACTGATGATAAAGCTGTTGGGGCAGATGTAAAACACAGAGGAGAAATCATTTCCCGGGCAGAAGGAGATGATCTCTTTGAAGATGTTATCTCTCCTTCTCCTTGCGCCTGGTTGGGCTATAAAGAGGGTCTTCATTTGGAAATAATAATGTCAAGGTTGTAAAAGCTTACCGGTTTATCAGAAAAAGGAATGTGCATTTTTTGCACATTCCTTTCCTTAACCACTTCATTATTCCTGAAAATAGTGTTTAAGTGTTTGGTGATAACACTTCTTTCAGTCTTAAAGAGTTCCGCAATTTGTTTTTGAGTAAGCCAGACGGTCTCATCTTCCAGTTTTACATCGAGCTGAGCTTTTTTATCGTCAGTCGTGTAGATGATAATTCCGCCGTACTTGGGCGGGATGTTTTTATCTTTTCTGGGCATCTTTATTTTTGAGCGGCATAAATGTCTAATGTACTCATTCGTTGATATGTTGATTAATTGCATTCTCAATGGCTTGAAACCAGTCTATATAATCACCTACTGAGTCTTGAACTAAAGCAATCTCTTCGTTAGTGAGGTCACGTTCAAGAACTTCGTTAGCGACGTCTTGGATATCATTAATATTAATCGAGTAAATAATTTTACCGTCGTTCTCATCATTCATTGCTTATCCTCCTAACCATATTCATTGATGAAAAATGTTCTGACGATGCCATCGAATTGCATTGTGATGCGGGTGAATTTCATTCTGCCCGGCAAATGTATTCTCGTGCTTTTGCTCGACAATGCTCGTATGAATTGATAATCTCCAAGCCTTCCAAAATCTGATGGCAAAGAATGAACTTGTGATGACACGTTAATCGTGTAGTTATCCAGTAATGTGAACCACCCAACGTCGAAAGCCCAATGATGCAGGTGACACAGCGCTAATCCATTCCAAATATCATCTCGCCCCAGCGAACTATGGGGAACAATATGGGCGGCTTCAAACTCCCACGATAAAGAATCCGGGGAATTGATTATCATTCCGCAGACTGCACACTTGCAACTGTATGCTTCAATAACTGCTTGACGAAACCCTCTCGTTCGTATGGCAGTTTCTCTTGTAGCGTTATTAACTTTTTTCCCTTTGTCAAACGGATTGTAGTTTTCAGGTCTCGGAGATTCACTAAGCTTTTTTACAATCCTTTGAACTTCGTAAGACTTAATTGGTAAAAAGTTCTTTCTCGCCGTAGGTATATTTGAAAGCTTTAGTGCCTCATCGAAGCCTTTCTCTGTTAGCATCCATTCCCTTTTTTTCGTCAGATGGAGCGTCTGCGTTGGACGTGAAACTAATTTCTCTTTAGCCAAACAATCCGCTGCTCGAAAGAGCAATCTATGCCAGAGGAGCGCTTTCTTAACACGATTTTCTTTACGATATACAGTCTGCAAGAAGGCGGAGCGTTGATGCTCATTTAGTCCAAAGTCATTTGCTATTTCATCGACGATTTCTTGTCCAGAACCAAATTCTTTAATAACTCCGCCATGTTTCAGTAACGCTCGCAGTAAAGCTTGCTCAACTTGTTTCCGTGTTGGCATAGACAATTGCTCAAGCATTGTGCTTTCGTAGCTCATTATTCAAGACCTTTTGAAGTAAGTGTAAAACCGTTTTTGACAGACCCCTTTATATACTTAAAATCGGTTCTACATCTTAGCCAGGATTTATTTACTCTGGTTGAGTCGGGCCATTGAGGATATCCAATAAGAGAAAACTTTTCCGGGAAAAATTCAAAGCATTTTGCGACAATATTTTCAAAAGTAGCCTCTGTTTTCTCTTCAAGCAGAACGAAAATACTATACGTAACAAGCTCGTCTAAACTTATATCAGAATATAATTTTGAAGAAATATCTGTCATATTAGTACCTTTGATTTCCATATACTCACAACCTAAACCTCTCCCTTTTCCCCGCCAGAAACTTTGCCTTTATAAGTTTCAATTGCTTATCAATCTCTGAAAATATTTTATTTATTTCCTCTTCAGTGTATTCGTAAGAGCTTTTGTTTGAACAATTTCCGAGGATCCTTATTTTCTCAAGGATATCGTTTGTTCTTTTGGCGGCTATTCTTCTGAAGCGTTCATGTCTGCTTTCCTGAGTCATCAATTCCCTATTTGGCTAAAATATGATTAAATTATAGTTGCATCAATTATAATTGTCAAGATATAAAATCAATTATTCATATAAATAGTGAGATTATTTACATGTTGCACCCGTGTTGGCACCTGCAATGTAACAGAGCTGAATATCTCGAATCTTTTGTAAGGGTCAGCCGATGCGGAGCGAGAAGTCAGAGTGAGAAAGACTAAAATCATATAAGGATGTTGTCAAAACACTGAAAATATCAGGGAGTTGAGAAGGCATTTCGGGGAGCTTGCTCTTTTTTTATCAAGCCTATTTATTTGCTGCAAGGGCAACTTCTAAGGGATGATTTTTCAGAGAGCTGACTTTGAGGATTGAGAAGCCGATAACTTTACCGTCCATATCAACTTTTTCCATTACCTGATCGGAATCAGTCTCTTTAAAATAACCTTCTTTGTTTTCAAACATAACTTCTAAAAAATCCCCCTCAGGGTCATACCATATCTTTATTTTTTCCATATCGCAACTCCCTTTTTGATGCTGTCTGTAAAGTAGGCTGTTATGATAAATGCATCGGCTTCTTTAAATTTTACCACAATACACAAGTATTTGTTTCCAATTGGAAGTCCTTCATAATACTTGTAATAAAGTCTCGCCTCCTCATCACTCCGGGATTTAATAACTGTATCCGGGACGCCAAGAGTCTCTGTGATCTTCCCGATATTCATTGCCATCTCAGGATGCTCTTGAACATGGGCAAGTCTCTCATCAGTAAGTCGGATAATGTTACCTGCATAATCAGTAAGATTCATTCGTCCCCTCCAACACCGTATTAACAAGCCTTTTTTCTATCTCAAAGGCTGCATCACTCCTTGCGATTTTAACATCTTCAAGACCTTTTATTTCAAGAATCTTTTCTAGCTTTCAGCCAATCATACTATTTAGAAATCTTCCTACAAGCCTATCTCTTATTATTTTGGCGCATGCCGCCATTCTCCTGCATTCTTCTCCAGTATCAGGGCATCTTGAAGCGATATATTCAAATGCCATGATGCATATTGTTAAAGATTTAATCGCAACTGCCGCGGAGTTTACAGCGTCTTCGATTAAGTCATGTTCTGATGATAATGCCCTGAATGCCTTTGCTAAAACAACGGCGTGATGCCACATTATGTCATCAAAGTATTCCCTTGTATTTGCGTTCATCTGCGGTTCAATATTTTTGAGAAAATTATGAGTTTGCATCGTAAATTCATGGGTGTCTTCGTATAAAGGATCTCTCCTTAACTCCTCATTGCTGATGTCCTTAATGTCCTGAATCTCTTTAAGATTTATCCCCATCTCATCTGCCATCTTTGAGAGCATCTTTTCAGTTTCTTGAAGCGACTCTTTCACTCCTTCCAACATTATGGACATCTCATTTTCATCCAGGCCATTAATTTTCCCTAACCCCGCCTCCTTTTGAAGCATTTGATAAACCTTGCATATGTCAGTCTCAAGGCAGCGTTCACATCTATAATCACAAGCATTGTATGGTGAAATTTTCAAATCCCTTCCCTTCACATCCCCTCAAGCGGACACTCTTCACACCTCGGCTTCGGTTTGCAGTAATGTTTCCCCGCCATTACAAACAGCGCATGATACTCATTGAATAACTTAACATCCATCGGAAGGTTAGCATGAAAGAGTTCCTGCAGTTCATGATAGGTTGCCTCTTCTGAAACAATCTTATGTCTTGCAAGCACTCTTTTTGTATATGCGTCTATCACAAAAAAAGGTTTCTCAAGCGCATAGAGGAGAATGGAATCTGCTGTTTCAGGCCCGATCCCGTTTACTTCAAGAAGCCGATGTCTCAGCATATGAGCATCTTCATTCTGCATCTGCTCCACACGGCCTTTATAATGATTTGCAAGGAAGTCAAGGAAATGCTTAAGCCTTTTAGCTTTGATATTGAAATACCCTGCCGGCTTTATTAATGAGGCAAGTTCTTTATGCGACATATCATGCAGTGCTTTTGAATAAAGCACATCGCTGTTTTTTAAATTATTTATCGCCTTCTCAACATTTACCCAGTTTGTATTTTGAGTTAGTATTGCGCCTACTGCCACTTCAAATGGCGTTTCCCCCGGCCACCAGTGCTGGGGACCGAAGGCTTTGTAGAGGGTATTATACATATCGAGAAGTTTCTCTTGATGAAATGTTTTTCTTAGCTTTACCATGAACATCAAATATCAAAAATTAAAAATCAAAATTAAGGGAAATTACTTTAAAATAAAATCCTACCTTAATTTTACATTTTGCATTTTTATTTTTGATTTTTAGTTACCCCGGCGGCCAGTGCATTATCCTTCCACCTAACAGATGCAGGTGTATGTGGAAAACTGTCTGCCCTGACTCACGATTGCAGTTCATAACCAGCCTGAAACCTCTTTCAGCAATATTTCTTTCTTTTGCAATTTTATTTGCAACCTGAAACATATACCCAACAAGCTCATTATCATCGCTTTTTATCTCCAGACTCGTTGATATATGTTTCTTTGGTATTACAAGAATGTGTATTGGTGCCTGAGGGTTTATATCCTCAAATGCAAGAACCCGTTCGTCTTCATAAACTATTTTTGAAGGAATTTTCTTTTCGACTATCTTGCAGAAAAGACAGTTCATTTACTTGGCCTCTTTAAGTTTATTAATTAAGATCTGGTTATAGCTTTGGTTTTTCTGTCATTCCGGCTTGCGGGAATGACAATCTGTTCAGGTATTTAAACTTATAACAGTATCTAATTATGAGAACCATCTTATTTTAAACAAAATAAAAATAAAATTTATATAATATAGTCCATGTTACTTATAAGCGTTAATAAATTAAAGGACAGTGAACACTTCCGTGATAACATCAGATGGGATGTGACACCCAGGATCTTTTTAAATCCAAGGAAATCTACCGGTGAAGCAGTTGACGTTACACACGGTTACATGTTGTATATAGATCTGGTCAATGACAAGCCCGAGATGGTAATTATGCAGCTCAAAGACATTATGAGCAAAACAGTTGGTTATGTATCCGATATCCCTGAGGATATGCTGAAGGAAGCGCTGAACTGCGCTGCGCCAGAATGTGTTTCAGGAATGTATCCGCTCGGTGAAAAACTCGAAAACTGGCTTAAAAAAGAGTTCGGACTTAACTGATTTAAACTTCTTTTATATTGTAACTGACCTTAACTTCTATGTCTTTACGCAGGGCGTTATAAACTGAACAATATTTATTCTGCGAAAGAGATATGGCACGGTCAAGTTTTTTAGGGGTAAGCCCGCTTCCCGAAATATTCAGGACCAGTTCAATCGACTTGTAATATTGAGGCGGGTCAGGCTTTCTTATTCCCGTGAAGTTGATCTTAAATTCTTTAATGTCCGCTCTCATTTTTTTCAGAAAGTAAAACACATCGATCGCCATGCAGCCGGCAACGCTTGTTAAAAGCGTTTCCGTAGGGGAGCATCCCCATTGTAAATTTGCATCATACTCAATTTCATATCCCATCTGGGTCCGGACCTTGAAAATGAGGTCTTTGTCCCACTCCAGTGTGCCTTTATTAACTTCCAGTATCTTTTCTTTATAGCCCCCGAGGGACTCTTCCAAATTTTCTATATGTTTTTCGTCCATGTGTACTCAACTACCTCCTGTGTTCAATTAACAATTAACAATGAGCAATTAAGGAATTGTTGATTATTTAACCGCTACTCACTAAAAAGCTTACCTTCAGAGAAGATGGCGTATTCAAATCCCCTCTTTGTAAAGAGGGGTTAGGGGAGATTTTTTGATGAATATTTTTATTACAAAATCCCCCTTCATCCCCCTTTTTCAAAGGGGGAATTAACGTTATCCCGTTGACCCCCTAAGCCATTTGAGATAATCATCTGAACCTGCTATTATCGGGAGCGCTATAATCTCAGGCACTTCGTAGGGGTGAAGTTCTTTTACTTTTGATTTTAAAGAGTCAAAGAGTTCGCGTCGGGTTTTTACGATCATAAGAACTTCAGTGTCATCTTCAATCCTGCCCTGCCATGAATAAATAGAGCGGATACCTTTTATTATATTTGCACACGCCGCAAGCCTTGTTTCGACCAGAGCACGGGCAATCGTAACTGCCAGATCTTCACTGGGTGCAGTAATAATAACCACGATCTCTTCTGTCTGAATATTTTCTTTCATGCAGGATATTTTTACAAAGGTTGTGGTAAAAAATCAAATTAAACAATATATGTATTCGTGTTAATTGCAGAAGCAGAGTTCATCGGCCTGTTTTTTGAGTGCAAGGGCTTTTGTATTTGATATGGACAGGAGTCTTTGAATATCCTGTTCTTTCATCCTGGCTAAATCTTTCATAAGAATAACATGGTGATCAATTAATCTTCTTATCTGGGCTGAATTCAAAGATGACATGACTGTGACAGGGTAAAGTTTTTTGCCTTCGATCATTTTCTCGATGCTGTTGTTTTCCGGGTACCTCCAGCTTTTTATCGTGACGCCGGCGCATTGTGCAAACTGAATGGCATCGGAAGTAAAACGTGTGTTTGTCACGAGCCAGCCGGAAAAACTCTTGCCTGGATAGCGGGATTTAATGACAGGCCTGAGATCCTGAAAACGTGCATGGACATAAAGCGCTATCTTGACATCAGGAGCGTTCTCTGCCCTGTTACGGTATTTGCATTCCACAAGGATTACTTCTTTATCATTTGAGGCAAAGACATCGACTTCGTGTTTGACACATTTCCCTTCCAGCATTAAACCGATCTCAACCTGGTAACCATATTGTTTCAGCAGTTCGCCAAAATACTTCTCGAAGGGATAGCCTGAAGGCCCAAGTCTTAAAAGGCCCCTTTTAATGGAGTATCTTAGACCTGAAACACGGTTGAATTGTCTGAGATATCTGTGTGCAAGCCTGTAGATCTTCTTTGTGCTTGTGTATGGTGTTATTTCAGAGATTATTTTTTCAATGACTTCTTCAGACTGCTCCTGTTCAGCGCCTGACCTGAGCAGGGATTCCAGCAGTTTCTGCGGATTGAAATCCTCAACAATTCCTGATGCTTTTTTAACCTGTATATTCATGGTGAATTGTTTCAATGCTTGCAAATTTCCGGATCCCCGTTTTCACGGGAATGACGTCATTCCTGCGAAAGCAGAAATCCAAATCGGAAGTACTAAGTATATTGTGCTACTGTTTCACAATTATAACAAGTTTTTATTGAGCTTGTTCATTGCCTCATCTTTATATCCAGAATTCGGGGTATCTGCGCTTTTTGGGGATGTTATTTATCAGCAGGGCAATGGCAAGCATAATTGTCGCGCCAACTCCAACAGGGATAATTGCATAAAGGTATCCAAGGGCGTGTATCTTTTCACCGCCAATTACCGCGATCAGGGCAGTAGCCCCGCCGGGTGGATGGAGGGTTTTTGTTGCGTGCATTAATGCTATGGAAGTGGCTACCGCAAGGGCAGAAGCAAACCACATATGATTGTGAAATAGCAGATAACAGGTAACTCCGGTAATAGCAGAGATGACATGTCCTCCCAGAAGGTTCCTTGGCTGAGCGAGGGGGCTTTTAATAGCTCCGTATACAAGAACAGCAGAGGCTCCAAAGGAGCCCACAATCATGACAAGATCAGTATGCTCAAACCTGCTATAATTGAGATAAGCAACTACGCCTATTCCAATAAATCCGCCAACCCAGGACCATATTATCTCTTCAGCACGGACCCGTGGAGGGCTTTTGGTGGTGCCCTTCATTTTATTAAAATATGCTTTAAGCATTAAGAAATGCCTCTGTATGATTATTGCTTTTCTCTAAACGGCAGATAGCGCAATATATCAGCCCGGGAAACAATGCCGATTAAATTGCCTTCTGAATCAGTGACAGGCACACGGTTTATATTCTTTTCGTTAAAAATGCCGGCAATCTCTGAAACAGTAGTGTTCTCCAGTACCGTGATTGCGGGAGAAGTCATGATGTCTCCAGCCTTTAGATCACGAATAGATATAGCCATGCAACCTTTATTTTTCAAGCAGTCAGCTATTATCCCCATCATTGTCTTCGCACCATCAACCCCTATGCCCGAGAGAAAATCTCTCTCTGAAATGATCCCGGCCACTTTTCCGCTTTCTTCAATAACAGGTACTCCTGAGATAATATTTTTAGCCATCAATTCTGCTATTTCTTCAACAGGCGTGTCTCTCTTAACAGAGAACACTTTTGCGGTCATGATATTTTTTGCCTTAACCGAACTTGCTATTCGGGACATGGCATGACGATATGCCGTTTGATATACCTCTTTAAAATCCCCGGGCGTGATATCCAGATATCCGGAGATATCCTTCATTGCTTCAATGATATCTTCATCCGAGATATCAGCTTTTAGAGGAAATGCTCTTTCTTTCTCACTCATATCGTTGCTTGTCTAAGGATATTGTCTAAATATTTTAAATTCATCTAAATGATATTGAAATGATTTAAATCATATCTGATAACTCAGATTATTTATAAGTTTTATACCTGGAGCAGGCATGGCACTTAAACAAAATGCAGAAAAAGAAGCAGTTAAAGAAG
>JAGVGM010000331.1 GCA_020057065.1 Thermodesulfovibrionia bacterium | reverse complement strand
TGACAACTGCCATGGGCGTGGGATTCTGGATATCTGCGCTGAACGTCAAGTACCGCGATTTCCGCTACATTATCCCCTTTGTAGTGCAGTTCGGCCTTTATATTTCACCGGTAGGTTTCAGCAGCTCCGTTGTTCCTGAAAAGTGGCGCCTGCTGTATTCAATTAATCCTATGGTGGGTGTTATTGATGGGTTCCGCTGGTCAATAATCGGGGGAAATTCCCGGATTTACCTTCCGGGTTTCTTTCTTTCGGTAGGACTGACTCTGGTGATTTTTTTATTGGGGCTCTCCTATTTCCGCAAAACAGAACGTACCTTTGCTGATGTTATTTGAGGTGTAAGTGGACACAGTTATCAAGGTTGAAAATTTATCAAAAAAATATATTATCGGTCATCAGGTCAAAGAGCCGTATCAAACCCTCCGTGATACTGTAGCCCGAAAAAGCAAGAAGGTCGGCAAATGGCTGCTGCATCCCTTTCTATCTTCATCAGCTCAGTCCTTTTCCGGCACTGAAGAGTTCTGGGCATTGAAAGATGTATCGTTTGAGGTGCAGCAGGGTGACCGGCTCGGTATTATAGGGAGGAACGGCGCCGGGAAATCCACTCTGTTAAAGGTACTCAGCAGGATCACTGAACCTACAGAAGGGAGAATATCCATCAAGGGAAGGGTGGCAAGCCTGCTTGAAGTCGGAACCGGCTTTCACCCCGAACTTACCGGCAGGGAGAATATCTTCCTCAACGGCGCTATCCTCGGTATGGGCAAGTTGGAGATAAAAAAGAAATTTGATGAAATCGTTGCATTTGCAGAGGTGGAGAAATTTCTCGATACACCGGTAAAGCATTATTCGAGCGGGATGTATGTTCGGCTGGCCTTTGCAGTAGCTGCTCATCTTGAGCCGGAGATACTTATTATTGATGAAGTGCTTGCAGTAGGGGACGCACAATTTCAGAAGAAATGTTTAGGGAAGATGGAAGAGGTTGGGAAAGAGGGCAGAACGGTTTTGTTTGTAAGTCATAATATGTCAGCAATTTTGAATCTTTGTAGCCGGACTATTCTGTTACATTCAGGAGGAATAATTGGCGAAGGGACAACTGAGGATATCGTGCGTAAATACTTGGAAAAAATACAGGAAGGCACTGAGCAGGATATTTCTTCTATTAAAGAGCGGCGGGGATTGGGCCGGGTCAGATTCACGCGCATATCTTTTGAGGATGATAAGGGATCACCGTTGGAACACGCGATTTCCGGACAACCTCTGATTATCGTGCTTGAGTATCAGTCCAAAAATAAAAGAGAGTTACATAATTGCAGGGTATCTGTTGCATTTAATAATAACCTTGGGCAGGCTTTGTTTAATTGCTCGAGTGAATTAACAAACAGTGAAGTTCTCAACTTGCCGCCAACCGGAAAGGTGAAATGTATTATCCCCAAGCTTCCTCTAAGTCAAAGCAATTATGTTATTAATGTTTTTTTGGAAGTTAATCGTGAAATTGAAGACTGGATTCAGGGAGCAGTTTCACTGAATGTAGACGACGGAGACTTCTTTGGAACTGGTAAGCAGTATTCTAAGAGATGGCAGGGGAAGGGAATACTAGTTCCCCATTATTGGACTACAGGAGAGCTAATTTGAAAAAAAGCGTTTTTATTGCCTCATACAATCAGAAGAAATATTTAGTCGAAGCCGTCGAAAGTGTACTTGCTCAAACGCTGAAACCCTTTGAAATAATAATTGTAGATGACTGTTCTACAGACGGCTCCTATACATTCAGACCATCAAGGCAATAGTTTCTGGCAGATTGATTTTTCTCTTCTATCATAAGTATTGCTAACCATGAATAGACGAAACCTATTTCGATCATTCGGAAAAGCAATAAGCGAAGTATCATTTGTCATCGATCATGCCGTATCTTCGATGATAACCCCGTCAGATAGTATCTTCGTTTCGGGTTTTTGGAGGAGCGGAACGACATGGCTTCAACAGTGCCTCGCAGCGTTCGCCGGCGCTAAGACGATTTTTGAACCCCTCAATCCTTTGAATGGATATTTCAATAAAAATAATGCAGATGATAGAAGAATAATGGAACCCTTCCGCACAGGAAGGTCACATGCTTTTATGCCTTTCGGAGAAAATGATCTATTATCTTATCCGGAGCTTCATTCTATACTATCGAGAGCGCTTATCGGTGATTTGAGAGGACACCTAATACGAAAGGCAAGAAAAAGCCTGCTGAAGTCTTTGAAGAAAAAGGTTGTCGTTAAAGACGTGAGATGTCAGTTGTGCTTGAACGCTATTGAAAGGCAATTTTCGCCTACCATCTTTCATATTTACAGAGATCCAAGGGCCGTTATTGCAAGTATAAAAAGAGATAATTGGTGGCATGGATGGCTTGATAATTTGTTTCTTCGAGAATTATTGATATACCCTGACGATGGCAGGTACTTTTTTTTAAGCGAATGGTATGATGCCATCCTTTATTATGAGAACAAAAGTAACGTTGAGAAGATCGCAGCATATTGGGCGATTACCGAGTTGAGTGTTCAAAAGTTTATTGTTCACAATGGAGCACGAATAAACCTTGTTAGCTATGAAAAATTGCTCGACAAACCTGAGGTATATTTTAAAGAAGTGATATCCAAGGTATATGGATGCAATATCCAGTGGGAACAGGTAGATTTGTCCTTGGTAAGTCCAACCACAAAACTCAAGAGACGAAACGTGACATCCGAAGAACGAGGCGGTAGTTGGAAGTATGAGTTAACTTTGTCCGAGATTGACGCCATCGAAAAGGCGGTGCAGCGGTTTGGACTTGTTGAAAGATTGTTCTGAAGATAATTTCCTTATGCACAAAACTGATATCAGTGTTTTCATTACATCGTTCAACCAAAGGAATTTTCTGGTTGAAGCCATAGAGAGTGTTCATGCCCAGACTCTTAGGCCTTTTGAGATTATCATCGTAAAGGAATCAATGAAAGATACTGGCCTAACTATTGCTGATGCATTGAAAAATGAGTACGACAAAATGGAATCCCTGATTGGCACGCATACCCTGATGGGAAAGGCAAATAATATTTAACCAGTATAGGATTCATTTTTTTGTTATAAATGAAAGTATCAGTAGTAATAACTTCATATAATCAGGAAGATTTTTTACCTGATGCGATTGAAAGCGTTCTGCGGCAAACAGTCCTTCCACATGAAATTATTATATGTGATGATTTATCAACTAAGGATAACTCAAGAGAGATCATAAAAGCTTATGTGAATCGTTACCCGGACCTGATCAAGCCTATACTACAGGGACAGAATTTAGGGATTGCCGCCAACCGCAACTCAGGATTCAAAGCCGCTCTGGGAGAATATATTACCTGGCTTGATGGTGATGATCGTTTCTTGCCGGAGAAGATTCAAAAAGAATTGGAAGTCCTTAGGAAAAATACCTGGGCGGATATAGCATATTCAAATATCTACTATACCGATGAAAAATTAAACAGGATAAAGACACGTTACAAACCCGGCCATGGGCTGAATGGAAATATTTTTAAGGCTGTTGCTACAAGGAGGCTCCCCCCGCCGGCAAAGGTGTTGCTCTGTAGAAAATGTTTTTCCGAAGTCGGCTTTATGGACGAGACTTTAAAAATCTATGAGGACTGGGAATGGATGATCAGATTGGCAAGTAATTTTTCATTTACGTATTGTCCGGAGCCATTGTATGAATACAGGCAGCATCCTGAAGGCATACACAATATACCGCAAAGTCAACATATTGATATTAAGATCAATATAGCCCGGCGGGCCATAGACTTATGTGACAACAGTATGATCCCTGATAAAGAAGAGACAAAGAGGAAAATAGAAATTTATCTTGCAGTGTTACTGGCACAAGAAAGATTTATTTCAGGGGGGAAGACAGGATTAACTGCGATTGCACATAAATTCAGAAAAATGTGCACGTTATTTAAAGAGAAATTATGAACACATCGAGTGAACATCTGATCTTTTTAATATCTCAGCCTCGCGCCGGATCAACACTCCTCCAAAAAATCCTTGGGGCCCACACGGAAATCCATACTCTTCAGGAACCATGGATCATGCTCCACCCCTTTTACGCCCTGAAACCGGGGAAATACCAAGCCGAATATAATGCTCAATGGGCCTCTGAAGCATTGTCCTTGTTCCTGGAAGCATTACCGTATGGCGAAGACGATTATTTTGAAGGTGTCAGGCGAATGTATTCATATCTTTACAACTGTGCCCTTTCTTCATCTGGAAAGACATTCTTTCTCGACAAGACCCCTCGTTATTATTCAATAATTCCGGAACTCTACCGGACGTTCCCGTCTTCTCATTTTATTGTGATCATCAGGAACCCGCTTGCAGTGTTATGCTCAGTACTTGACTATTTCACGAAAGGTGACCTCAACCTGCTTCATTT
>JAGVGM010000249.1 GCA_020057065.1 Thermodesulfovibrionia bacterium | reverse complement strand
TCTGTCTGTCTGTCTGTCTGTCTGTCTGTGCAGGTTTGATGCCCGAAAATTAATTGTCCCCATCTTTAGCCTTCTCCCCTTCAATAAAATTGTAGTTCCTGAAACTCTGATTTTAATAAGGATGTTATTTTATACCACAACCCGTATAATGTTTGTCAAGATAAATTGTTATTTGCGCGGTTGCGCAAATAGGTAAGATACTTCTCACCGCCATCCAACTGGCTCTTTCTGTATCCTGATATAAGCCCTCCTTCTCAGTTCCTCTACATTCTCAGCAAGTTTTATTTTCAACTCTTCTTCAGTGAGATGATCTTCGATCTCGTCCTTGACTTCATAAAATGCCTTGCCGGTAAACTGTTCTTTGTTATCAATATAATAAGATTCTATCTCCTGTATTGGTATATGGACAAAAGATCTTATTCTTCTGTCTATATATTCGTTTATGATCTTGTTGTCATCGACAGGCCCTGCCGAATTGTCCATCTGGCCCAATCTCAATTTTTTAGCCTGTTCCAGCATCAAGACCCTGTTTATCATTTCATTAAGCGCCGCGTCCTCTGTCACTTTCTCATCAGACTTTTTTGCAGCCTGCAACGCCTCTTTATATTCACTTAACAAAATAACATTATTATTTACAATCGCCACGATCCGCTCGAGAATTTCAGAATTACAAAAAGTAGGCAGTAAACAGTTAGCAGTAAGCAGCAACAGAATAAAAAATAAGCGATAGAAAATATTACGCACTTTTATCTCCTTTCTCCTGTCTACTGACTACTGTCTACTTTTTTTTAAAACGCATGTCCAAAACTGAAATGAACTTCCCCTGAACTTTCACCTTCATCCTTATTAAGCTTATGGCCATAATCCAGCCTGACAGGTCCCACCGGCGTCATATATCTTAATCCAATTCCGGTAGTATATTTCAATTCATTATCTACATTTTCAGCTAATTGCCAGACATTGCCTGCGTCCAGAAAAACTGCAACTCCAAATCCTTTTTTAATAGCGATCCTGAACTCAGAATTTGCGAGCGCATATATATTGCCTCCGGTCGGATTGCCGTCAGCCCCCTTGGGTCCAAGCATATCATTAGTGTAACCTCTTACGGTTGATCTTCCTCCAAGGAAAAATCTTTCAACGAGAGGCAGTTCCTTAATAGGATCCAGACTGTAAGCCGCCCCTCCCCGTAAAGAAAAAGCAAAGACTACTTTCTTTGCTAAAGGAAAATACCAGGAACTCTGGGCCGTGACCTTTACAAATTCGCTTTCAGAGAGAACGGCCTTTGAAGCAAACTTCACTACAATGCCTTGCAAAGTCCCTGATGAAGGGTCAAAAGGGTCGTCCCTGTTATCATAGAAAAGAGATGCTGATAAACTGCCTATAGCCAGGGTGCCGGTATCTTCTTTGCTCAATATAACACCGGGCTGCACATCCTTGGTATCAACAAGGGAATATTCATATCCCAGGATGGTCCTCCATTTTTTCCTGATCTCTGTTTCTACGTTCAAAAGCATGCTCGTTTTGTCGATCTTATACATCACCTCATTCGTGTCAAGGTTCACCGACCTCGTATCCTCTTTGGTCAACAGAGCATTAAAAGGCAGATCGGGAATATCAAAAAGCCTCGGCTCTTTAAAACGTAATGAATATCTCTTTTTAACTGAACTCATTTCCGACCGGAAACCCGCCTCCCTGTTATATCCTCCTATGTTACGGTAATTAATATCAAGCGCCCCCCTGAATTTTTCATAATCGCCATAACCAAGGCTTATCTCGACTGAACCGGCATTGCCTTCCCTTAAAGTAACGAGCACATCTCTCACTATCTTGTCTTCGCCGGACTTTCTTGGTTCCAGCGTATCTATAGACACCTCGCTGAAAATACCGAGCTTATAAAGCCTTTGTTTTGTTTTTAATAGTTTTTCATAATTTAAAGGAGCGCCTTCAGTCAGAGTAAGTTCGCGTTCTATGATCCTGGGTTTCGTCTTGCGGTTCCCGCGGTAAATGATCTTTCCGACAACAGAAGGGCTGTTTTCATTTATCCTGAAGGTTAAGAAAGCCTCATCTTGATCTATTTCGCTCTCCACCTCTACCTGAGCATCTATATATCCATTCCTGTTGTATAATGAGAGAATCCTGTATCTTGCGTCCCCGATATCAATAACGTTATACGGCATTTCTTCTTTGAGTCGTAATACATTCATTATCTCAGAAGCGCTTATATCTTTATTGCCTGCTATCTCCATCTTCTTAATCCTTGTCTGAGGCCCTTCATTTATACTGAATATAAGCTCCAGTTCGGCGCCGTCATTCTGAAATTTCTTCTCAACCCTTGTTATATCTGTCTTCAGATAACCAAGCGCATTGTAAAATCTGAGTATCGCGTCCCTGGATGTATCCAGGATATTATCATTATATGGTTTTCCCTCTTCAAGCGGGATGATCTTTTTTATAACATCAGGCGCTATGCTGATGCCCTGAAAGTCTATTTTCTTCAGTAATACCCTCTTCCCCTCAAATACAATAAATGTAATTTTTATTGTATCTTCTTCACTCTGCATCCCCGCTGCGATCTGGACATGGTAAAATCCTTCGCTTTTATAAAGCAGCTTGATGCGGTCTATCGCTTCCATTATCGATTCATCCGCTGCTGTGCGGTCCTCAAAGAAAGGGGTCTCTTTGCTGAGTTCCTTGGCGCTTAGTAACACATTCCCTTTGAAATACAGCTCTAATTTTTGTCCTTTCTCTACAGGAATGATAAGGTTTCCATCCATGAATTCATAGGGCCCGACAACAGGATGAATATAGTTCTGACTTATTAAACGATCCTCCAGTCTCTTTAATTCCCGGTTCACAATATCCCTGTCAAATCTTTCCCCCTCTGAAATCCTGAGCAACACTTTCATATCATCAGGCGTTTCGATCTTATTGATAATTAACGGCGCCCCTCCATCTGCAATTACGCGAATATTTACTGCAGACATTTTTTTTGTATTTTCCATGGTAATTTCGACTGCCGCAGCAGGGAAACCTTTTCTTTTATAAAATTCAAGAAGGTTTGCCTTTGTCTTGTTAAGGTACTCTTCCTTAAAATATTCTCCTTCTTTATACAGAAGGACCTTTTTAATATCCTTGCCTGATATATTTTTATTGCCCTCGACTGTAATTTTCTCTATCAGCGGTATTTCTTTTACAAGATACCTTAATTTGATCCCGTCTTCGTAAGGAACTGTTTCGGCCTGTATATCATTGAAAATGCCTTTTGTGAACGCTCTCCTGATGCCGACTTTCAGGACTTCATCATCAACAACGTCTCCGACCCGAAAGCATATTAAATTTATCAGTTCTTCTTCGCTTATCCGGCTCAACCCCTCGACCTCGATCGCCTTGATCACTTCAAGAGAATCTGAGGCAAAAGTGACGGAAGAAGTAAGATAAAAGGAAATGAGAGTTATAATAATAAATACAAAAACCCCTCTGCGTCCCCAGCAGGGACGGGATGCCACCGCTACAAATTTTGTTTTGTCATTTTGCATTTTCATTTTTAACTTTTGCACTTCAGCTCTATTGCACTTTTGCACTATTTGAACTCAAACCTGAATTTAACATCTCCCCCTATACTGCCTATCTCATCTTTGGATCCGACAAGAGATATATTTTTATCGATTATGTATTCAAGTTTAATGACACTTTCTTCCGTAGTGCCTACCGAGGTTGAATATGTCACAAAAAGTTTATCTTCAAGGAGGCGTTTCCCGATAGTCACCTTTGGACTTACAGCGCCTGTGGTAGTTGTATGCGGTTCAATAATAAAACGTTCAAAACCGGTAAGGTTCTTTATACGTTCCTGCAATATATCCTGAAACCCGCCTGTCAGGATTGAAGCAGCCTCACTCGTAGCGATACCGCTTTCAAGTCCTTTTGACTCCTTGCCGGTCTGCCCTATTGTAAGCAGCGTAAGTATTTCCATTTCGCTTAAAGGAGGGTCTGAAAACAGTGATAAAGTAAATTTATCAATTGTTCCGTCAAGATTCAGTTTTACGTAGTAATTGCCTATGTATGTTTCAGCAAGAATATGATAAAAAGGAATTATTCTGTTGGAGGTTATAAAATCCACACTGCTTCCCTCGAGAATTTTGAATTCGTTGCTTCTGAAATATACCTCTCCTTCGTCAGCCTCGATCCTGCCGATAAGTCCGAACCTGGAGATATTTCCTGTAAGAGTGAGGGCTATCCTGACCGGGGTTTTTGCAATGTTATTATTAATGATAATGCTTTCAGACCCGGAAAAATACACATTAAATTCCGTATCCTTAAGAAAAGATGGATATTGATGTATATCCTTGTTAATTTGTCTCAGACTGACAAGCCACTTGTTCCACTCAACATTCTTCTCATATTTTGCCTTCTTAATATCAACATTTCCGTATATCTTCGAACCCTTCTCTGAGGTCTCATAAAATAATTTTCCGTCTACGGTAGCGTTCATTTTTTCCATGGGCTTTATATTAATTCCGGTAATTGACGAAGAAATAAAAACCCTTTGTATCGCAAGCCCCTTCAGATATCCCACCCCTGACAGGATCACAGTTCCTCCTCCAAAACCTGTCCTCACGGAATCAAAAGTAAACCTGTCTTTTTTCAGATAAACAGTCCCCTTCATCGGGCCCACCTTATATGGGTATTCATTCAATAATATCAGCGCATCAACCAAATTCATTTCTCCGGTAAAGTCAGGCATATCCCATGGACCTGTAATGTTAATATTGAAATCACCATTTCCTTTTAAAGATGCGATCTTGTCTGAGAAGATATTTAATGGAGAGAGGTTTAAATTTCCTTTGATCTTTAAATCAAATTGCTCGTTCAGTTTTAAAACCCCTTCTGCCGACAATCCAGCATGGTCCCCTGTTAATGAAAATGCCTTTATCATAAATTGGTTGTCAACAAGCTCTAAAATAATATCACCGCTGTTTCTAAAACTATATCCATAAAGATTACAGGTCAGATATCCAAATCTCGACAGCAATGAAACGTTCTCCCCTTCTCCTTTTACCTTGATCTTCCCTTCCAGGGAAAGCTCCAGGTCTTTGGGTAAATTCTTAATAAGACCTGACATAAGATAATCATAACTGCCCTTACGCAGATCAAAGTCAATATTCCATAATATACTTTTGGATAACACCGCCTTTGCATCAGCGGTGATAATGCCGTTCATGAAACTTCCCCTCGCAGAAAGATCCCTGTCTTTCAGTATGCCTTCGATCTTACCTTTTCCTGTCCTCACTCCTTTAACAGCGCTTTCCGGAATATCAACCGAAAAATTTATGTCAGGTCTTTCAAATGTGCCTAGACCTCTCATATTCAAAATAGCGTTCCCGGCAATTGAAAGTCGCTGGAGGATATTAATATCAGACAAATTTACATTGGAAGGAGCGACAGTAAAATTAAATTTCTCATCAAAAAACAGATCCCCCTTTGCGTCAATGGCTGAATGGCCCTTTTGAGCAGTGATAGAATGAAATTTTATATCCTCAGGACCGATCGTGGTTTTTACAATAACCTTTTCAAATTGCTGTCCATATACTGTACTGTCTTTAACAATTAAATCACCATTGAGGTTAAAGTTCTTTGTATCGCCTTCAAATGACAGTAGACCGCTGACAACCCCGGATACCGGCAAATCCCTGTACAACACTTTAACAAATGATTTTAAATCTCCATCATTAACTGTTGCCGTGGCTCTGTAATAAGGCTCTTCAAAATAAAAAAGTCCTTTCTTATTTCTGAACTCAACAGTGCCTGAAGCATCATAAGATGACGCACCATGGGCAATATTCAATTTGAGTACAGACAGAGAGCTGATCTTGTATATCAGATCGGCGGAGGCGACCGTAAACACAAACCCGTTGACACTTCCTGTACCAAGCTCAAGTTTTCCTGATATCTCAGGGTCGTTAATAGGCCCTTTTGCTTTTCCTTTAAATCTCCCCGGCGCAACAAGTTTTGTATAGTAAGGCGCTGTAAGGTCTGATATATCCCCGCTGTTGAGCTGTACATCGAGGTTCATTATATTTCTGTTGAAATCCATACTGCCATCAAGTACGAGCCTGGAAACTGATGTAGAAAGGACAGAATTATAAAATGTGAGACGGCCTTCCTTTAAATGGATAATCCCTTCTATATTATTCAGTCTGTTGAGCACGTCACCATCGTTCCCTGACGTATTAATATAATCAACACTTGCCTGCACCTCGATATCCTGCTCATGATTATGCTCCAGACTGAAATGACCGCTCACTTCACCTGGTGGGAACGGAGGTTCCCATTCTAAATATTTAAGGAATTCAGGACTGCTGATGTTAGACACATCGGAATCAACGGTGTAGTCGCCATAAGGAAGAGAAAGAGAGGCATCGCCCCTCATTTCTCCCTTATATATGTGCGCTATATATTTTTTCAGGATAAATTTTTTGTCATCATACATAATGTTTCCTGTTGCATCATCAATCCGGAGTGTGCCCAACACCGCATCTTCAAGTCTTGCCGTTCCGTTCCCGGAAAGCTCAGGGAACGTGCCGGTTATCTTGCCTGTTACTGCAAGTTTTCCCTTGATATTCTCCTTTATTTTTAAAATCTCCATTAACGTTTCAAGATGAAACCGGCTGTCCGTTTTCAGGTCCACACTGAATTGCGGCTGTTTCAGATCATTTGTCATAAGCATATTAACTGATCCGTCAAAAGACAGTACGTCTTCATTTTCTGTTCTTATCCCGTACAGGTTATGGATTATGTCTTCATATATTTTCGCGTTACCTGTAAAACTCCCATCTTTTAAATTACCATCGGAAGTAAAATGCACTTCGCCTTTTGCATGCAGCCTGGATTTGGAAGAGTTAATATTTATCTCTGTGACCTCGATCCCGCTGTCTGTTATTTTCATCCTCATATCCAAGCCACTTTCTATGACCATTTGATCCGATGTTCTCATGGTCCCCTTATTAAGTTTTAATTGAGCAGTTATATCATTTTTTGCAGTCATATCGAAAAATAGTCCTTCCCCAAGAAAAGTCACACCGTTAATATTTGTGAGGTCAAATTTCCCGCCGGTCACCTCAATATTCCTGAAACTGATTTGGTGCTTACTGTTTCCTTCTCCAGAAGTGGTTTCTCTCATATTCTCAATTATCCGCTTCAGATCCACTTCATCAGCGGTCAAATCCGGTTCCTTGATCGCCAATTTTCTAATTACAAGTTCCTTGGAGAGGATACTGGTTAAATCAATGTAAGCGCGGGCTTTTGTAATCCAGAGAATCTTATCACCGTCCTTGTCAAACATTTTTAGACCTTTTGCCTGAATATAAAAAGGGAACAGATTGATAACGGCATTATCAATAATTACTTTCTCTTTTGTTGCAGCTTCAAGTGCAGGAATAATAACCCTCTTTATTGAATTTGATAAATACGGACCCCTCAGCAGAAAAAACAGTATCGCAGTCAGAAATATTGCGCCAATGATTAAGATAAGGGGATTCTTGAATTTGCTTCGCAAACTGAAAACCTCTTTATATTTTAAAAAAGAATTTCTCGAAGCCTGGCTTCGTGTATTAATGGTAGTTATTCCCCCCCCTTTAGCAAAGGGGGGCAAGGGGGGATTTCTTAAATTCATTCTATAAAATCTCCCCTAACCCCTCTTTGTCAAAGAGGGGGATTTTCCACTCGCAACTAAATGATTGCCACTATATGCATCTCCCGGTTTAATTTAATCGAAATTTTATTGTATATTACCTTAGTACGTGAGATGCGTCAATGAAGATGCAAGGGATTGGGGGTGTAGCTCAGTTGGGAGAGTGTCTCGTTCGCAACGAGAAGGTCGGCGGTTCGATCCCGCTCACCTCCACCATTTTTTAAAAAAGAAAAAAGGTGCTGACCTGAGGGGACACGCTTAAATTTTGGTAGGCTCTTGGCAAGGCAGGAAACCTTTAAGCAAAGGTCAGCACCCTTATCAAATTACCTGATAATAATTTAAACTTACTTTGCAGAGGTAGCGTATTTCTGTCCCGACCTTAACAAACTGAATTTGTCAGCGCCTTCTTCCTGTTTCACAGATTTGAAAAAGTCGCAAGACATACAGGATACTGACTTTTGTGCAAAATCACCCTGTACTTTACCACCGCAGAAAGTGCCGGCAACAGCCCAGCAAATACGGCCGGCGTTTTTACCGCCATTCATTCCTGTGCTGGCAGTATCTTGAGTTGCCGTACATATTCCCATTTCTTTGTTCTTTGCTCCGCCTGGCTCTCTTCCGCACTTCTTGAATTCCCAACAATTTAATTTCGCCATTTTCAACCCTCCTTTTCTAAAACTTTTCTGAATCACTTTGATAGAGATTCAAGTTTTAAAAAAAATATATTCTTTCTATTGTTCTTATCGGCAATTGTGAGAAAAACTTTAGTTAATACTTTGTTTATGATTTTTAGTCTAACGGAGTGAATACAGTTTAGAATAAAAATGCTGACCCTTATGAGGGGACATGGCTGAAGTTAAAAGGTTGGGCTTTTAGCGTAGGCAGGAAATTACCTTTTAAAATCAAGGGCCAGCATTTCTTAATATTTTTTTATTTTAAATAAAAATTGGATGCTGACCTTATGAGGGGACATGGCTGAAGAAAAGGTTGGGCTCTTAGCGTAGGCAGGGAAAAACCTTTTACATCAGAGGTCAGCATCCGTTGCTTTAATTACCTTTTATATTTAATAAAGTTATTTTTTAAGCTTAACTTACCCTTCCTTATTCTTTATCTTAGAATTCTTAATATATAACCCTAATGTATTTAATATTACACAAATAATATTGTTTTGTAAATAGGCATGAAAAATCTAATGATATTAGGCTAATGCAGGAAAAACTAAATGTTCAAACTTATTTCAAAAATCTATTAGGCAATTTCCTTACCTTATCGGGGATATCCTTAAGCTATAACAAGAAACTATACTTACAGGTTAAATTACATAAGTCAATATTTGCAATTAAATAGATATCAGCCCCTCACGCAGCGCATATTTAGTCAGGTCAGCGATATTGCGGATATTCAACTTACCCATTACCTGCCTCCGGTGTGATTCTATTGTTTTTGTGCTTATATTGAGATGTAAAGCGATTTGTTTTGTAGATTTTCCCTCGGCTATTAACTGAAGCACCTCTCTTTCTCTTTCAGTAAGCAGTGAAAAAGCGTGCTTATTATGTGATCTCGGAGAATCTCTTACAAGACTCTCGACTACAAGGCCGGCAATCTGGGGGTTTATATATGTTTTACTATCCTTAACGATACGTATTGCATGCGCCAATTCTTCAAAAGCGCAATCCTTAAGCAAATACCCTGACGCTCCTGCCCTGAATATCTCAGAAATAAAATGCCTGTCACAATGCATAGATAATGCCATAACTTTTGTTTGCGGACAATCAGCAAGAATTTTACGTGTAGAATCTATACCATTAATATCCGGCATGCTTATATCCATTACAACCACATCGGGAGAAAGTTCTTTTGCAAGGTTTAATGCCGTTCTTCCATCAGCAGCTTCTCCAACTACTTCCAGATCAGAATGTTCTTTCAATAATGAACGGATGCCATCGCGTAAAATTTTATGATCATCTACCAATAAAATTCGTATTTTTTTCATTG
Organism: Thermodesulfovibrionia bacterium; assembly: GCA_020057065.1. GTDB lineage: Bacteria > Nitrospirota > Thermodesulfovibrionia > UBA6902 > UBA6902 > SURF-23. Next base: position 7,469 of record JAGVGM010000249.1, on the reverse strand, counting down.
TGGTCCCCTTTTATGCTGGTTTATTTCAGAAAGTTTTAACGAGATCATAAGAGTAGCGCGAGTACCCCTGTTATGAGCTATTGGTATTATTTTAAAATGCCCGTCGATGTAATTCATCCTCTCCCGAATATTGAAGAGTCCGTATCCGGAATATGTATTTGAACTTTCAGGAAAACCGATTCCGTTATCTTCAACAACTATTTTAAGATTTTCTTCAACAACCGACATGTTTATTTTTACCTTTGTCGCCCTGGCATGTTTTATTATATTAATCAGCAGCTCTCTTAATGCCTGAAAAAGGATAAAGCGGACGTTATTATCTAAATCAATGTCCCCGACATATTTGCCCAATATTATTTCAATATCCTGCTGTTCATTAAATTGATCAACAAGCCATTGAACAGCATGGCAAAATCCAAGTTCATATAATATGGGAGGACTGAGCTCAAATGTCAGGGTCCTTGCCCCCTTTATAGTCTGATCAACTAACTGAAGTATTTCTTCGATAATGCTTTTACTTTCTGCAGATTCAGAGAATTTTCCAAGCGACTTAAGTTTGATTTTTGTTAAAGCAAGGGTCTGACCGATACAATCGTGCAGTTCTGATGCGATTCTCCTCTTTTCGCGTTCTTCAAACAGTGATATCCGGGATGAAAGCAATTGAAGCTGTTTCTGATAGGCAAGAAGCTGTTTCTCTACCTGTTTGCGTACCTTGATCTCCACCTGAAGATTTTCATTGGTTTCGATTAATTCGAACGTGCGTTCTTTTACCAATTCTTCAAGTTTTGCGTGATTATCCTCTAATTCGTCATTATTGTATTTCTTATTCCCGGCTTGTTTTACTATCTGTGTCATAAAGAGGGTTGGCCTTTCTTCCGTTAATAAAATTAGGATTCGTCTATAAGACAATACAGCCTGTTGCCTTCTTCTAATATGCCCCTGTTATTTATAAAGGGTGATCATCTTTGCAAAAGAAATTCTCCTAACGGCAAACCTGCATGATTATCCATCAATTATCAGAAAAAAGCAATGAAAATGAATTATGAATTAATTCGATTAACTACTGATAAATTCAGGAAGACTTCGCATAAAACTTCCTGATTTCCTCAAATAGCAGTAATCCGATTCCAAAAGGAATCAGGATAAGCCACACACTGAAGCCCAGCGGGGCCGTCCCGAAAATTTTATTCCCCAATGGATGATAAATAATGAACACTGAAAGTATTAGCTCGACAGCAATCCCGAACAGGATCAGCCTGTTAGAAAATAAACCAATACTGAAAACCGATTCGTTGAAGGAACGGCACGCAAATACATTACCTATCTGGGAAATAATAATTCCTGCAAGACAAGCTGTTGTCGCTTGCATATAGAGAAAATTGTCAACAGGTAGTACCATACCCCATTGCCATCCGCCTGAATTCAGTACATAAAAAAACCCAAATAGCCCTGCGACTGCTTCAATAGGGCCGAGAAACAGATACGCACGGCTGAGTATCCTGAAATTCAACAGTCTCTCATCAGGACTTCTCGGCAGTTGCTTCATTACACCCTTTGTCGGTTTTTCCGCACCAAGGGCAAGGGCCGGGAATATGTCCGTGCCAAGATCAACAGCCAGTATCTGCATGATGGTCAGGGGCAAGGGGATACTGAAAATCACATACGCAATATACGGAACTATTTCCGGTATATTAGAAGCAAATATGTAGCTGATAAATTTTCTGATATTCTCAAATATTGCCCTTCCCTCTTCGATCGCGCTTACAATAGAGGCAAAATTATCATCCAGAAGGACCATATCCGCGGCCTCTCTTGCCACATCAGTCCCCGTCATCCCCATAGCTATTCCGATGTTTGCCTTTTTCAATGCAGGCGCATCGTTGACCCCGTCTCCCGTCACAGCGACCCTCTCCCCTTCATCTTCAAGGATCGTCACTATCCTCATCTTGTGAACAGGCGTCATCCTTGCAAAGATAATCTCTTCAGATAAAAGTTTTTCTCTTACTTCATTGTCCGGCATTGCGTTAATTTCATGTCCTTCTATCACTACAGGAATATTTTTAACGAGACCGATCTGCTTTGCTATCGCGATTGCTGTTCTGCTTGCATCGCCTGTAATCATGATGACCTTGATGCCGGCATCGTGGCACTTTATTATTGCATCAGGAACTTCCGGTCTTGGCGGATCTTCAAGCCCCATGAGACCAACGAAGATTAAATTTGATTCGAGTTCCGCAATATCCGATTGTAGGGGCGCTTCATGAATCGCCCCTACAGATTTATATGCGAACGCTATCACCCTTAATCCTTCGTCCATCATTGAATGGTAAGCCTGCATAACGGAGTTTTTATCATCTTCGTTAATGGACTTGACATCGCTGTCTGAAAGTATGCTGTTACAGAGAGGGAGAACGCTTTCCAGAGCGCCCTTTGTGAGGACAAAATATTTCTCTTGTAAAATCTCCCCTTCCCCCTCTTTTCCAAAGAGGGGAATTCCGGAAAGCTCCCCCTTTGAAAAAGGGGGATAAAGGGGGATTTTGCAAACAGTACTCATCCTCTTTCTCTCTGAGTCAAATGGCATCTCAAAAACCCTTTCCGCTTTTATGTCACCCGAGGTCTCTCGCGCCGCCTTAATAATTGCGGTCTCTGTAGGGTCTCCTTTGTATTTTCCATCTTCATAAGTTGCATTGTTGCAGAGGGATGCTATCTTCATCAGCATGTCGTAGGAATGCCCGACAACATCGTCCTTTGTAAGGGCAGGTTTTAAACCTGCCCCTACGTTCCAGATTTTTTCAACCTCCATTTTATTTTGAGTAAGCGTTCCTGTTTTGTCAGTGCAAATAACCGTTACAGAGCCTAATGTTTCTACGGATGTGAGATTTTTTATTAAAGCCTTCTTCTTTGCCATTTTCTGGCTTCCCATAGCAAGGGACAACGTTACTGTAGGCAAAAGACCTTCAGGAACATTGGCAATGATAATGCCTATCGCAAACAGGAAATTGTGCCAGAAACTTTTTCCGGTAAAAAATCCAAGTGTGAAAAAGAGTATTCCGGTTACCGCCGCAATAACTGCAACTATCTTTGTTACTCTTATTATTTCTTTCTGAAGCGGGCTCAAGCATTCCTGAACTCCGCCGGTAAGATGGGCTATCTTTCCGAACTCTGTGGACATGCCGGTGGCAAATGCCACTGCCTTGCCGGAACCACTTACAACATGAGTGCCTGCAAAGACTATGTTTGGGCTATCAAGATAATCACCTATATATGCTTCACGGCTTCGGGGCTTTGTATCAGATTCACCTGTGAGAGGGGCATTGTTTACCATTAAATAATTTGATTCAATGAGCCGCGCGTCAGCAGGCACCTTGTCTCCTTCGCTCAGGAATACTAAATCTCCGGGCGCTACATTTTCAGCACAGATCTCTTTTGTTGAACCCTCTCTTAAAATTTTTACATTGAAGGGCAGGAGTTTCTTCAGCGCTTCAACTGCTTTTTCCGCACGGTATTCCTGTACAAAAGTGAAAACTGCATTGATCAATATGACCCCGAATATAGCTATACCGAGGGAAAGCAGCCCCTCTCCGGGATGCAGGTATTCCGACAAAAAACAGAGTCCTGCCGCTATCCAGAGAAGGATGGCAAGGAAATGCGTGAATTGCGCGAGGAACCTCAGATAGAGGGGCTTCCCCTTGACCTCTTTTATTTCATTCAGCCCATATTCATGAAGCCTTTTTAAGGCTTCATCTTCTGATAGTCCTTTTTCAGAAGTTACAAGACTCTTTAATACCTCTTCCTTTGAGAGAGTGTGTATGTTCATAGTTAGCTGATAGCTGATAGCTGTTAGCTGTCAGCTTTTTCTTGCCCTGAAAATTATCATATTACACGGCGTCTCCCGCAAAACATTTTCTACAGGATTTCCTTTTACAATCGAACTCAGGAGGCTTCTGTCGCTGGCTCCCATTACAATAAGGTCATTCCTCCTGTGTGCAGCCTCTATTGTTATTGCCCTTGCTACGCTGCCAAGTCCGGTCTTCCTTTCATACGGTATTTTGTATTTCTTTAAATGTGTTCGGAATTCCTCAACATCTTTTGGAATTTGTTTTTCTCTCTGAAAAGGCGTTAAGTGTATCTCTCCCCGGAAAAAACTTGTGATAGGTTTGTGTAAATGGAAAAGCGTCACACTGGAGTCAGAAACTTCCGCAAGTTTTGCAACAAAGTAGGCCCGTTCTTCAAGATATGATATCCTGTCGCGAACAGGCACGAGGATGTTTTTAAGGTGTATGCCCCCCATTTTCACTACTCGTACCATTGCAACCGAGCACGGCAGCTCCATCATAAGCTGTCTTGCTATGGTTTTTACAAAAAAGCGTTTTTTTACATCCTCTCTTCGTGTGGCATTAAAGACAATATCTATACCGTGTTCCTTCACAAGCTCATATATTTTTCTGACCGGTTCTCCGCTTTCAATACTGCTCTCCACCTCAACACCGTAATTTCCTGCTGACAGAAAAAGCCTCTCAAGTGCAGACTCGGCATGTCGCAATTTATCCTTTTCGATCTTTCCCTGAGCAACAAATACAAGAAATAATTTTGCACGGGCAGTCCTCGCAAGTGTAAGCGCATATCGTGCGGCTATTTCGGAATTTGAAAATTCATTTACTGCAGCAAGAATTTTTTTGTACATAAAACATCCTGTTATGATTTATATATTACGATTAAGTCCGCTTGTCAAATTAACTATTTAAAATTCTAATAACATTGTAAGCGCCTCTTGACAGATTAATGTATAAAAGGTTAAAAGAAAATCATCATTTTAAACGGTAATATTTTTCAAAGCAGCCTGAGAAACGGAGGAGACAATGACTGAAAGTGTTAAATCAGATCAAGGATCAAAGGTCTCTGAGTCAATTGAGAAAATGTTAATTTGTTTATTAATCAAGACTGAAAAAAACTGTAAAAACTGCTGCGATAATGATGCCTGCAGTTTTTTGACACAGGCAGTATTCACCATCGGTTACAGACAAAACAGCGGCAAAAAAATATACAACACTTAAACGATATTAGCAGAATCAGCCTTCATACTTAATATTTTTCATAACCATTTTATATCCTTCCAAAGAAAGTTATAAAGTGTTATAATTTTAATCAATTTAATATTAGTGGTTGTGTCAAATTATTTACGTTTTTATATATATAAGACTAATCAATTCTCAATAAATCAAGCGGTTATACTGGGCACACAATTTGCTTATGTAAAATAAGTGATAAAAACCTTTAAATCATGGAGGGACCATGTCAATTGAAAGAAGGAAATTCATAAGATTTGAAATCCCGCTTGATGTCATTTTTAAGCCGTCAGATAACAGCTCTTCTTATTCTTCCGGGATAACAAAAAATTTCTCCCGTAGTGGATGCTGCATTGAATCAGGCAGTACTGATTTATCATTAAGTGACAACATGGATTTACAGGTTAAACATCCGTGTAAAGATTTTTTTGTGCCTGCCTCAGGCAACATCGTCTGGAAACAGCAGCTTGGTGATGACAAATGGCTCCTGGGTTTGGATATTCTCGATATGGATAAAGAAGCGAAAAGTGAAATTCTGGATTCTGCTTATGATATCTGGCTGGAAAACAACATTAAAATCAATGCCGTTCAATAATATAAAAGATAATTTAAATTATTTATGCAAAAAAGAGCTTTCGAAAGAGTTCCTGCAGATTTAAAGGTAAGATTTTACAGTTGTGATACGGACTACTCCGGAACCATAAAGAATCTTTCAGAGAACGGAATGTTCATCACTATAGATAAAATGCTCTTCCCTTTTGATTCTACAATACAACTAATTATTCCCTTTGAAGAAAAGCTGTTGAAGGTGCCCGTAAAAGTTATCAGAATGACAAAATCAGATGATGTATTTGACAGTATAGGGGTTGAGCTCACAGATAGTCATCACGATTATTTAGATCTCGTTAACAGATTGAAACCAATCGTATGATTTTTATTTTTTAATTTCCCGGCCCTATTCTACTACAATTTAAATCTACCAATAGTTGTGTGTAAATCAGATGCCAGGTTAGCTATATTCTGGCTTGTCCGTGCTATCTGCTGAGCGCCTGTTGCAGCCCCGCCTGTTATGTTTGTTATGACCTCTATATCAGAGCTGATCTGATCAGCGGCCGTAGTCTGCTGCTCTGACGCAGTGGCTATGTGCTGTATCAATGTCGATACTTCTTCCACCTGAGATACGATCTCATTTAAGGCAGCTCCTGCATTCCTTACAAAACCAACGCCCTCTTCAACCACTTTAACCTCATTTTTCATGCTCATTACAGCGCTATCCGTATACTCCTGAATCGTTTTTATGGTATTCCCGATCTCCTTTGTCGCTTTCGTTGTTTTTTCAGCAAGCTTTCTCACCTCGTCTGCTACAACAGCAAAACCCCTCCCCTGTTCACCTGCCCTTGCCGCCTCAATAGCTGCATTTAACGCAAGAAGGGTTGTCTGACTTGCTATATCTTCAATTACCTGAATGATCTTTCCAACCTCATTGGAAAGGTGCCCGAGATTAGTCATCATTTGAGCAGTATCTTTGGTAATTTCAGCAATGCTGTTAATGCTTTCCACACTCTTGCCGACTATTTCCTTGCCCAGCATTGCAGTCCCGTTTGCCTCTTTTGCAGAATGCGCCGCTTCTGCGGCATTTCTTGCAACATCAACAATAGTAGCGCTTAATTCATGAGAAGCCGCCGCTACCTGAGTTGATTTTGAATTCTGTTCCTGAGATCCGTTTACAATCTGCGCCGAAGAAGCGGCCATTTCTTCAGACGACGCAGCAAGTTGTGAGACTCCATCCCTCACATCACCAATCAAAGCTCTTAAGCTCTTGGTCATCTTGTTAAAATCTTCAGCAAGCGCTCCAACTTCATTATCTGTTTTTATATCCTTTATTTCAGTTGAGAGATCACCATTAGCTATCTCGTGGGCGGCTTTTACGAGCGAATCAAGAGGTTTGGAGATTGAAAGGGTAAGTGCCCGTAAATAGTATAGAAGCCCCGACCCGATAAATACTCCTGAAATAAAAACCGCAATTATTATTTTTCCCGAACTTTCAACGTCTGCTAATAATTCCCCGGGGGTTATATTCTGCTTAAGACCCGCCTCAAGACTGTTTAAATTAAACTTCATATACAAAGTAAATCCTACAAACAATATGGTCATGATACAAAACAGCAGTAACAACTTGTGTCCGATCGTCAGCTTCATTCTGAACCTCCGGTTATATTTTTCCTGCCTGTATTCTCATCGGATTTTTCCTGAAAACCTTAAGCTTATATCTTAAGAGGTTATTTATAAACCTAAAAACGAAAGTTGGGTGTGCGACAAATTTATTGGTAAAGAGAATTAAGCACATATCCGATTCTCCCAGAAATCTTCCCAGCGATTGCTGAACAGGCAACAACGTAATGC
>JAGVGM010000147.1 GCA_020057065.1 Thermodesulfovibrionia bacterium | reverse complement strand
TGCATGGGAACTGACTGACTCTATAAATCGGCAGTCAAAAAGCCTCCTTGTCGAGACGGCTACAGGCGGAAAAGGCGGAGGAGGGGCGAGGCTTACAGAAGCCGGAGAAAAAGCTATCGCAGTATTCTGGAAATTATATGGAGACTTTAACGACTTTCTCGAAAAAATGGAAAAGAATTTAAAATTTTAATTCAAAGTGTGATGCAGATGTTCTTGTATTAACAGTCTCATAATTGAATGGACATTTAATCGGAAAATCTCCCCTCGCCCCTCTTTGCTAAAGAGGGGAAATCCCTCCCTTTGATAAAGGGAGGTTAGGTGGGATTTTACAAATAATGTCGTTATTATTTTGAGACCGTTAATATGTTCAGCAGTTGAATTGAAAGAGAAATACAATGCGATATTCATTAGATAAGGCTAAGCAGCAATTCCCTCATCTCACCGGCGCTCTATGGGACGTATCAGGCGCCTTCGGCGATATAGGTGTTTTATTTCCTTTAGCTATAGCGCTAATCGCAAAAAACGGGTTTAATCCAACCGCCTTATTTTTAATGGCAGGGATTTTCTATATAGCATCTGCCTATTATTTTAAGATTACAATGCCTGTTCAGCCCCTTAAGGCTATGTCAGCCATCGCTATTGCTTCGGGATTGAGCAGCAGTGTTATTAATGCTGCCGGCATTGTTATGGGAGTTATACTGGCAGTAATAGCATTTTCCGGATTAGGTGTAAGACTCGGCAGAATATTCCCTGTATCAGTAATAAGGGGGATACAATTAGGACTCGGCATAATGCTGATAAAGGCGTCGGCAAACCTCGCGGGAGATGATATTTCTATTGCCATAATCGCCGGAGTTATTCTGATTTCCTGTTTTTGGATAATCAAAAAAGTGCCGCCCCTTATCCCCATTATGATATTGGGAATAGCTCTTTCCCTGAAGGGAATAAAAATGAGTTCTCTTGGCCCTGTTGCTATGTCCCTTGCGGTGCCTGAACCTGAGCAATTATGGATTGGCTTCACAACACTCGTCCTGCCTCAAATAGCGTTGACATTCGGCAATGCTATAGTGGCAACAGAGGCGACAGGCAAACTTCTCTACGGCAAGAGAGCTGAAAAACTGGATCTTAAGAGTATCCCGATGAGCATGAGCATTGCCAATCTCGCATCAGGTATTTTTGGAGGCGCTCCAATGTGTCATGGCAGCGGAGGCCTTACCGCGCATTATAAATTCGGTTCAACAAATGAGAGGTCCGGATATATTATAGGTTTTGCGCTCATAGCCCTTGCCCTGCTTTTCGGCCATACTGCTTTATCAATAATATCAGCTTTTCCAAAGGGCATTCTCGGTATTTTGCTCTTTTATGTAGGAATACAGCACGCTTTATTTGTCAGAGATATACAATCAGATAAGCCGGCCTTATTTGTTGCTTTTTCCACTGCCGCTTCAGGTTTTCTGCTGAATAATCTGACGATAGGTTTTCTCATAGGCCTGGCTATGCATTATTTTTTGCCTGGCATGATGAAAACTCTTAATGCGTTGAAAAATTGAAGCTGTATATCTAAAAAAACCGTATGAGCGAGAAAAAACCGCACGTCCTTAACTCCTCTTCTCTTGTAAATCCCTCTGCCATTTGTGAACGACATGAATTCCCGGTGCAAAGAAACATTACTTTAATCATTTGTTACCCATCTGATTTTTAAACATATTGCCTCACGGGCAATGTCATCTCTTTCAGGCTATTACTTTGCCTTCGGAAATCATGCACTTGTCTGTGATAATTTCATTTTCCGAGTGAATCTCAAAGCTATATTTATCTATCACGCCGTCTGCTTTGAGTTTTTCGCAAACCTCATTGAGTATGCGCTGTGATTCATCTGCGGAAGACAATTTCAAAATGTGAGGTTGTTGATTTCAAGCAGCGGCATCTTTGCCTTCTTTGAATTCATTCATTATTAAATCTATATCATATGAGATGCCTTGCTGCAAATATCAATCCTTCAAACCCTCTTATCTCATCCTGCAGCATCGGGAACCGGAGCACAGGGAGGTTAAACCGCTCTTTAATCTCATTTAAATATTTCATCTGCATCTGTCTCCTGTTTGTGAAGAAATCATTAACGCAAACCTCTTCGGGCAGGATCATGTTTGCAATAACGAGCTGCGTCTCTATTCCCGCATCTTTTAAATCAAGCATCGCGCGGTAGGATTCGAGGATCGGAGTGGATTCCGGGTAGAGGACAAGACAGAACACTGCCTGTTCCCTGTTTCTGAGGATGTCAATGATTTTTCTGAACCTGTTCTCTGTCTCCTTTTTTGCCTTCGCGCCTTCTGTTGTGTTTATCATCATCTTCGCTTGTTTAGCGTAATCAAAGGGAAGGTCGAGAAGTCTCAACGTATGTCCGGTAGGCGCTGTATCAAAGACGATGACGTCGTAAGCGCTGCTTTCTATGAAACGGATGAATTTATCAAACGCCGCCATCTCCTCAATGCAGGGGGAATTTAGCTCCTCCTCCATTGCCGCTATCATGTCTTCAGAATATTTCCCCCGCGCATCTTCAAGAATTCTTTCCTTGTATTCAATAAAAGCCTTTTCCTGGTCGATCATCACTGCAAAGAGATTTTTCGTGATCTCTGAAGGCTCATCATGTATTTTTACGTCAAAGACTTCTCCGATGTGCGCTGCAGGGTCTGTAGTCACAATGAGTGTTTTGAATCCTTTCTGCGCTGTGTGCACTGCAGTAATGCACGATATGGTCGTCTTGCCGACACCGCCTTTGCCGGTGAAGAAGATAGCTTTTGTTCCGTTTGCCGGAATGAATAGCTTATCGATATCAGGCTTTTCAATGATTAAATCTGTCTTTGGTATTTTATTAAAGAATCCCCCCTTTGCTAAAGGGGGGGACACACCCCTAACCCCTCTTGATAGAGGGGAATTTAGTCCCCCTTTGAAAAAGGGGGATTCAGGGGGATTTTCAGAAAATATAGATTCTATTTCATGCTTAAACAATTCACTCACTATACCTTGCAGCGCTTCTATTCCGTTTACCTCGTTATCTCTTAAAAGCATAAACCGTTTTGGCTTCTTTATGGCATTCTCAGTCTCTCCGAGCACCTTCTGCTGAGCCTCATATTTCCTCCTGAAAAATTCAATCTCACAAACCTCTTCCGGCAGTATGCCGTTAATAATTATTTCTCCTGATTTAATACCTATGCCTTCGAGTTCTTTTGATGCCCTGAGCGTCTCGTAGAGAGACAGATCCTCAGGACGCATGACAAAGATGAAGTCGGTGCGTTCAGGATCTTTGAGAAGTGCTGTTGCGCGGTCATATTTGTCTTTTGAATCCTGCAACGACTGCACCGGGCCGAGGCATGTCTGTCCGCTCCCCTGCGCAGATTCTTCAATATGCTTCGACCAGTTAACAGGGAGTTCGAGTAACCTTATGGTATGTCCTGTCGGAGCAGTATCAAATACGATGATCTCATATTCATCAGTCTCCATGAAATCAATGAACCTGTCAAAGGACGCCATCTCTGTTGTACACGGCCCGCTCAGGTTCTCTTCGAGAGATGCGATTACATCATCAGGCATTATCTCGCGGAATGGACCTATGATACGCTCCTTATATTCCCTTGTTGCCTCATCTGGGTCTATCTCCATTGCGAACAATTGTAGGGGCAATTCATGAATTGCCCCTACAGATATTGGTGTAATCTTATGCCCTATCTTCTGATCAAAGACATCAGCAAGATTTGATGCAGGGTCGGTTGTGACGATCAATGTCTTTTTGCCCTGTGAAGCATAATGTATTGCAGTGGCGCACGCCATTGTGGTTTTACCCACGCCACCTTTGCCTGAAAAAAATATGTACTTCGTCATTTATACCCCTCTACACAAACACTGACTACATAGTCCTTAATAGATTCTCCTTTTTTGAAACTACCAAGCATTGTACCTTCCATTGAGTCTTCGGTATATGGATCAGTGTACAATGATAATCCCTTTGCCCCTACTTTCACTTTTTTTAAACCGGCTTCCCTGACTATCTTTTTGTATTCATCAACAAAGATCGCTCCGGCAATACAGCCTACATATGCTAAAATGTTTTTCCGGATTTTTTCCGGAAGTTTTTTCAACAGGGCGATATCCGAAATTGATATCCTGCCTCCCGGTTTCAATACCCTGTATATCTCCTGAAAGACCCTCGTCTTGTCTGCTGAGAGATTGATTACGCAGTTACTTATGATTGCGTCAACCGAATTATCCGCCAGAGGAAGATTTTCGATCTCGCCGAGCCTGAACTCAACGTTCCTGATTTTGTTCCTTTTTGCGTTTCCCCTTGCCTTCTCTATCATCTCAGGGGTCATATCAACACCGATAACTCTGCCTTTGGGCCCGACTTTCGAAGCAGCTAAAAAACAGTCAAACCCGGCGCCGGCGCCGAGGTCCAGCACGGTTTCTCCTTTTTTCAGACCGGCCAAAGCAGTCGGGTTGCCGCAGCTTAGCGCGAGATTTGCTTCATCGGGAATTACCTTCAAGTCCTTCTCTGAATATCCGATGGATTTCGCATACTCCTTTGCGTCGGGACCGCAGCATGTGCCGCATCCGCATCCTTTCTGTTCTTTCGCGATTTT
>JAGVGM010000175.1 GCA_020057065.1 Thermodesulfovibrionia bacterium | reverse complement strand
TGCATTACGTTGTTGCCTGTTCAGCAATCGCTGGGAAGATTTCTGGGAGAATCGGATATGTGCTTAATTCTCTTTACCAATAAATTTGTCGCACACCCTATTTGATGTGTGCATATTGACTTTAAAAGAGGAATTCTGTTAATTTTGAAGCTCTGCTTATTAACTGCAATTATGCGCAGATAAATTCCCTCTCAGGCGGTGTAGCTCAGTCGGTTAGAGCATACGGCTCATATCCGTAGTGTCGCTGGTTCGAATCCAGCCACCGCCACCAATTTACTTCAACCAAAATTCATTTAAAATGATGAGGCAATTCGTTCAGTTGACAATGTGACCACTTTATTTATATATTATAGTTACATTAAAGGTAAGGGAGGTTGTCATGGTTTCCGTAGGAATAAAGGAACTTAAAGCAAAATTGAGCAGCTATGTAGATATTGCAAGCAGAGGCGAGGAAGTCGTTATCACTGAGCACAATAGGGAAGTAGCGGTCATCATTCCAATTTCCAGGGAAAGGAAGGCGATAAAATCCCTTATGGACTCAGGCAGGATCAAATGGTCAGGCGGGAAGCCTGCTGGAGCGGGGGATATAAAAATAAAAGGGAAGTCCCTGTCAAAAACAGTCCTTGAGGAACGCCGGTGATACTTTATCTTGATACCAGCGCGCTTGTGAAACTTTATGTTGTCGAGCCTCACTCAAATAAAGTAAGGGGGTGGGCTGAAGAAGCAGAAATAGTAGCCACATGCCGGATTGCGTATCCTGAAGCGCTATCCGCGATGAACAGGCGTTTCAGACAAAAGGATATGACTGACAAAGAATATAAAATTATGGTCAGCCGGTTCACAGAGGATTGGGATCATTTTGCTGTTATTGATTTTGATGAAATTGAGGCTGGGCGGATTGTAAAGTCATATGGCTTGCGTGCATTTGATGCCGTACATATTTCTGCGGCCAAACTTCTGAATAGTAACTCAGATGGCATTGCGCTTTCATTTTCCTCGTTTGATGAAAAATTGAATGCAGCAGCGAGAGTAGAAGGTTTTTCTGTTTTAACATCTTAATCATTCCTGAGGCAGCCATGTAAACCTATATTTGCAAGAAAATGCTTTCAGCGCACTACCTTTGCCTGCAAAAGCAAGTGGGTGGTGTCACATTCTTCATGAAAAATCTGAAATATGTAGACCTGACACTATGCTATGACGCGCAGTGGCATTTACTATATTAGCTTTTAACAGATAGTTGTTCGCAAGTATCTGTTATGTGCTATAATCTTACTTGTAAGATTAAATTAAGATAGGAGTATAAAATGGCACCATTAGCGACAACAAAAATGTCATCCAAAGGACAAATTGTGATACCGGAAGATATTAGAAGGCGACTTGGATTGAAAACAGGGGCACAGTTTATTGTAGTAGGTAAAAATGATGTGGTTATTTTAAAGTCGATTGCACAACCGTCCATGGCTGAATTTGATCAATTAATCTCTGATGCCCGTAAACAAGCAAGAAAAGTTGGCATGAAGAAGTCAGATATTGCATCAATAATTCAAAAAGTACGAAAACAAAAGTGAAGATCGTACTTGATACAAATGTATTCATATCTGGAGTTTTCTTTGGTGGCCCGCCATATCAAATTCTTGATGCATGGCGGCACTGGAAGATTGAGATTGTTTTATCACAAGATATATTCGATGAATATCAGCGGATTGCAACAGAATTATCAAGGCAATTTAAAGGCATAGATATTTCAGTATTTCTCGACCTGCTGACAGTTAAAGCTATTTGGGTTTTCGCACCGCGAATCCCGTTCAGCGTTTCTACAGATCCAGATGATGATAAGTTTATATCTTGTGCCTTAGCGAGTAGAACAAAAGTAATTGTAAGCGGTGATAAGCATCTCTTGAATATATCGGGGTTTAGAGGGGTTGAGGTATTAACACCCCGATCATTTTTAGAAATGTATATAAAAAATAAAAACTGACCCTTATAATGCCTCCGGTTGTTAAGAGGCATAAAAAGAACAGAAGTATAACAGCGCAAAAGATCAAAAGAATAGATTCCGGACAAGCTGGAATGACAACCCTTCGGACCCTTATAAGAGCTTTACTATACAAAAAACCGGTTCGAGTGGGTGGTGTCAGGTCAACATTCTTCATGGGAAATCTGAAATATGTAGACCAGACACTGATAGTTCAGAGGATGGGGATCATTTTGCCGTTATTGATTTTGATGAAATTGAGGCCGGGCGGATTGTAAAGTCATATGGCTTGCGCGCATTTGATGCCGTACATATTTCCGCGGCCAAACTGCTGAATAGTAGCTCAGATGGCATTGCGCTTTCATTTTCCTCGTTTGATGAAAAATTGAATGCAGCTGCGAGAGTAGAGGGTTTTTCTGTTTTAACATCTTAACACTAACTACCATAGAACAAACTGCAATTTTGACTCATGAGGTTAGAGGAATGTAATTTTAGAGAGGGTGGTGTCAGGTCTACATTCTTCATGAAAAATCTGTATGTAGACCTGACACTAATAGCTTTCTCTTCAATCTGGAATATGTTGCCTCTTGATTATTTCATTGCATTTCTCTCTTACCCTAAAGTAGAATTGTTTCAACATTGGACTAAGCAGAAGGGGGCGTAATCAATATTAATTTATCTGTCTAATATACGTTTAGACATAGGAGGGTATCAGTGACCAAGACAATAATCATTGCTCTACTGGCTATTTGTCTTACTGCTTGCAATATACTAACACGGAATTATAAACCCGCTGGCTTCGAATCTGCGAATGAAGTTTATCCTTATTTTGCTAATAGTATATATTATTCTGGCAAACTGACACCAGAAGAATGGAATGCATTTTATACTCGTTTTCCCGGGAACTGGACTGAATTGCAAGGTATAATAGCGCTTGGTGGAACGATGGAGTCTTTTCCGTTGAATACTGCATATGCATTTCGTTGGACAACCTTGAACAAGAAAAGCATGTGGACTGATGATGTTCTTCAACGCCTTTCACGGCATGAGATTAAGGAAGACGATGATATATATATAATAATTTTTGCATTAGGGCCACCTCAAGGAGTAATTTGGGACAATGATTTTGAAATATTGCTGTATAAACCCGACAAAGCAATAATAATGAACAGTGGGAAATTTAGCAAAATGAAAATTTGCAATGGTTGTTGGAAACTGATAGACAATCACCTTAATGAACAGACTGAGTGGATAGATGGGGATACTAGTAGCGAAGTATTGCAGGAATTAAATTTAGAAAGGCCCCGTTACTGAAAATATTTCTTGAATGAACGATATCTAACATCCATTGCATATAAACGAGTGCCACAGGTCACTTTCGGGGTCTCAGTTAATTTCTTATACGTAGTATAGATATCGTTAGGTATATTTAGGTAGGAAAAATTGAAAGAGCATATAAACGTACAAAAGGCAATCGAAAAACTGGAAACTATTTTTAAGACAAAAAACCCACTGGGTGGCTGGGTGGTGTCAAAAAATAGCTCTAATAGCTCTATGGTTGAAGTTAACTTGATTAGAGGGTAATTTTACTTGTTGCTGATTTTATAACAAAAATACGTTCGTTATTGCTTTTCAAATCAGCCGGTACAATAAAGAAACCATGACGTTCTGGAGAGTAGCTTAGAGCAAAGCCGATTATTACTTCGCCGTTAGAAAACTCCACTTTAACCTTTTTGCCGCTTCCGGCTATAACATCATCATAAATATCATTATAACGGATGTTCCCTCATAAGGGAAACGATATTTCATCTATAACTGATTAAAATTACAGCAATTTACGGCGGGAAGTCAATTTCTTTTTAGTGGTTACAAT
>JAGVGM010000044.1 GCA_020057065.1 Thermodesulfovibrionia bacterium | reverse complement strand
CTAAAAAAATCCTTCCTTATCCCGTCAAGGTAAAATTCACATCACTTTTATCGGCGGTCAAATCTTTTTATTAATCCAGTCCTCCACCATAAGCCCCTGAACTTTTGAAAAATGTTTCGTATTGCCGGTGATGAGCGTCATACCGTAATGAACGGCTATAGAGGCTATCCTCAGATCTGGTTCTGACAGGGAGATTCCCTTTTTCTCTATCTCTGCTCTTAGTCTGCCGTAAACTTTTGCAGAGCCTTCATCGAAGGGAAGTATTTGCACATTCTGCCAGACCAAATCTTCCAGCCTCTCGATAAAATATTCTGGGCGGCTGCTTTTATAAGCCCCGTATACCATCTCGCCGACAGTTATAGTTGTGGTAAATTGCTTTTCAGGATCAATGGAAGCAAGCTTTCTGATAAAGAGAATGGAAGGGCTTTTTTTAATTATCTGGCTAAGAGCGTCTGTATCGAATAAGTACATCAACCGAGTCTCCCGATAGGCCGATCTTTCGACTTTCTCCTTTTGTCGTAAATTGCAGTTATTGTCTTTTCGAGGCCGTCGAAATCCTCCCATGCGCCGATGGCCGCCAGCAGACCTTTTCTTTTTCTTTTATGCTCGGAACGTTCGATCATATCAAGCTCTTTGAGGCTTACCACGGCCGCCATCGGCCTGCCCTTTTTCTTTATAATGAAATGTTCTCCATTTAATGAAACCTGGTTTATGACCGATGAAAAATGCTTTTTTAAATCAGCAACTCCCATTTCTTTAGACATGAAATCTCACCTCCATATTACTTAATGACATTATGACATCTTAATGGTATTATGTCAATTGCCTTTTAATCGACGGCATTTCTGTCATTTTATCATTGCCTTTATCTCAAATTATACACAGCATTATCCTTGTCGAAATTTATAATCAACGGCGTCTGCGTGTGTCCGATTTTAATGCCTCTTTACTCAACAAGTGCCACCGGAAAATTCACATAACCATCAGGTGTATTTGTAATCGGATGCTGGGCGCCGTTTGTCAGTTGAGGCACTGTCTCTGATACATAGGTATCCAGCTCCTTCATTGAAATCTTATTATCCTTTATCAGATTTGCCTTCCCTTTTATCCCTTCTATCAGGGCATAAGTGAAAGCACCGTGTCTCCATTTGTCAGCTTCCTGCGAAAGCTCTCTCCCCCTGCTCGATGTGAATATAACCGCATTAGCCTCCTGGAGTTCCTTCACAAACCTGTCATTGTCAACACCCCTGGTTTTTTTACCGCTCACGCCTTCTGAATGGCAGGTGTCGGCAAAGATAATCTTCTTTGCAGGTATATCCAGTATTGCCTTTATATCCCTCCATGAGATAGCCTTTGACTTCTTTATAGAGCCGTCCTCTGATATGACCGCATCAGAAGGAAGGAAATAAAATTCACCACTGTCATCATTTATTCCATGACCAGCAATGAATAATATGACAACATCATTATGCCCTGCCTTTTTCACATAATCAAGGTTGTCGGTAATATTATCTCGGCTTGGCTTTATGGAGCTATTGTCATGTATGGTAAGGCTCTTTATCTCCCTGAATAGTTTACCCTTCTGGCTGTTGAACGCCTCAACAATCCCTTCTGAATCTGCTACTGCATAGGAAAGGGGTGTTAGGTTTTTATCCTGATACCTGTTTATGCCGATGGAGAGTATCCAGAGATTCGGGAGTATAACCTCCCCCTTTGCCGCCTTTTTCTCATCTCCCGAATATATGCGGATTGATTTCCTCCCCTCTGAAAAACCATTGGATGCCATTACCTCAATCAGATTCTCCCCAATGTCCAGACTCACAGGGACTTTTAAATCTAATGTCTTTTTACCTTCAGGCACTTCTATACCTTTGGGAGTGATTTTAATCCCCCTGATGTCATTGCGAGTCCCTTCTCTTTTGTCATTGCGAGCCGAAGGCGAAGCAATCTCACTGCCTGTAACCTGCCTTCCATTAATATACACCTTTACATTTTTTATTGTCTGATTTCTGTCTTCAATATAAAGAGATATTTCGGCATCACTTGAACTCATCTTTTTTCCGTCTTCAGGGGATTTAATAACAATGAACGGGGGCTCTATGTTCTGAATTGAAGCAACTGTAACAGCAGGCTTTTCTTTATCAACCCCGATGGTTTCTGCAATTGCCTTTTGTGTATCACCGAGCCTTAATGCTGCCTCAACTATCTGCGGCTTGTAGAATGCTGAACGATACTGGTCTATGCCATAGACATTGTTGCCAATGCGGACATTTAAGTGCTTATCTCCATTGGCAGAGGAGTTGTAATAGCCTTCAGGCGTAATCACGATCCATTCTCCGTCAATGAAACTTACAAATCTGGCAATCTCCCTACCTGTGGGGATGTCCCAGAGACGAATTGTACCATCTGCCCCTCCGGATACAATATACCTACCGTCAGGAGAAAAGGTTATATAGTTAACATTTCCAGAATGTCCTGTAAATCTTCTTACCTCCACCCCAGAAGGTATATTCCATAGCTTAACTATATCCCCATCTCCTGTTGCAAAATACTGTGTGTCCGGAGAGAAGGTGATAGGCATGGTAGTATGTCCGTGGCGAGAAAATGTCCGGATCTTCTTTCCAGTAGCAACTTCTATAAGTTCCAAATGGTATCCTGTCAGTATATAGCGTTTATCAGAGGAATAAGAAACACCGATTATACTTCCTATCTCAAAGGAACGAATCTCTCTGCCTGTTTTGGTCTCATATATTTTAAGGCTTGTTTTTGGCTTGAATGCATCTGTCGTATCCTGCTTTGTAGCCATAAGAGACTTTCCGTCTTGGGAGAATGAAACACAAAAAAAACTCCCCTGAAATGTCCGCACATCCCTTCCTGTGGAAATTTCCCAAATTTTCATTGTTTTATCAAAGCTTGACGACAGGGCATATTGTCCGTCAGGAGAAAGAGCTACACCGGTAATACCATTTGAGTGTTCGGAAAAGGTAACTACTCCTTTTCCTGTAGAAATATCCCAAAGTCTTACAGAATTGTCTGCTATGCCGCCATAAGATCCACTTCCTGATATGGCATATTTGCCATCAGAAGAAAAAGCACCCTGCACCACCCGGTCTGTATGCCCGGCAAATATTTTATCTCTTTTCCCGTTCACTATATCCCAGAGGTATAAAGAACGACCGAAGGGGGACAATATAGAGCGCCCATCAGGAGAGCAAGCGACGGAAGGTATTTCTACTATATCTCTGGAGAATGTACGGAGCTCGCTCCCTGCTGCAACATCCCAAAGTTTCATGGTCATATCGTCGCTTCCGGAGAGGGCATATCTGCCATCAGAAGAAAAGTTTACGGAATTGACATCATATGCATGACCTTTGAATACCTTTATTTCCCTGCCGTTTGATGCTTCCCAAAGTTTCATGGTACCATCACGGCTTCCGGAGAGAACAAACGTTCCGTCGGGAGAGAAAACGACGGATTTAACTTCAAGGGAATGCCCTTTGAATCTTCTCATCTCTTTGCCCGTTGATACCTCTAGAATTATGATTTCACCACTATATGTCCCGGTAACGACAAACCTGCCGTCCGGACTAAAAGTGACACATTGGGGTGTATTAAATTCACCGACGGTGATACTTCTAATCTCTCCACCCGTGGCAATATCCCATAACTTGATGGTTTTATCGTCACTGCAGGATAGTATATGCCGCCCGTCCGGACTAAAGGTAACGGAATGAACCTGCTTTGAATGGCCGTGAAAAGTCCTGATTTCCTTGCCGGTGGATGTCTCCCAGAGTCTGACCGTATTGTCGGTGCTATTCCAGAAGACACCACTTCCCGAAAGGGCATACCGGCCATCGGGACTTAAAGCCACCGATTCAATTGGGCTGGAATGACCTTTGTAATTATTGATTTCCCTCCCGTTGGAAAGGTCATACAGCTTCATTTCATATCCGATGTATCCGGTGCCCAAAAGAATTTTTTCCCCATCCGGAGAAACTGCCAGAGACGAGGACGAATTCCATGATCTTATTTCCTTGCCCGTAGATACTTCCCATATAATTGTCCTGTCTCCGCCTGCCGAAATGGCGTATCTGCCATCCCGGCTGAAAGCCACAGAGTAAATACTGCCCGAATGCCCCAACTGCACAAAAATCTCAGGCTTTTCGGCAGCGATTGCAGGGCTTAGACCTGATGCAATGACAACAAACGCACACAATATTTTAAAGATGCATTTCATTAATAATACCTTTGCGATGCCATTACTGTTTTTATTACAATCCATTTACCCTCCTTTTTCTCAAGAAAGACAAAGTTACCTTCTTCGTAAAATGCCTCTTGCGAACCTATGCTCTGATACCTTATAAAAATCAATGCCCGATTTTTTTCTTTATTGAAGCCTGCCCTCGATATTTTTATGCTTTCCTTGCCTCTGCCCGGAAAACTTGAATACGATTCATCCATGAAATATCTCTTTTTAGAGAATCTTTTTTCAAGCTCATATGATCTGCTGTTTTTCTTATTAAAGTCGTCAGCCAGATAATTATCAATCTGCACGTACGATTGCTTCAAATGCGTAACAGCGGCATTATCTATCCTCCTTTCAGATATAGTTGTTTTCTCAAGCGAGACAAAAGCATCATATTCATCAAGAACTGCATTAAAAATTTCATATTCGTCAGGCTCAATCATATCAAGCCCTGAAGATTTCAGGGGTTGAGCATAAGCTATATTTGAACTTAATAAAATAGCCACAGAGACTAAAAATACTAAAGATAATCTGTTTATCATTTCACTGCTCCGGTTACTGTTTTAGATTTATAAACTCTTAGGTGATGTAAACTTGGATTCATCGCTGTCTTTGTTCCGCTCTCATCTGACAGCCCTTATAATGCTTATCAATATTGAAACTATTACAACAAGCCCTGTAACGATTATAGCAGTCATCATAAACCAGTGAGGAACAAATCTTACGGGCTGAGGCTCGGGCTTGAGTGCGCCCCTCTTTGAAAAAGCCTTGATCAGTGAGATTATGAACGGAATCCCGAAAAACAGTCCAAAGCTTGAGAATAAAAAAGCGCTACTGTCGCCGTTTCTGAATGCAAGGAATGCCATATAGAAACTGAACACGGCGCAGATACCAGAAATAATTATGACAATCCATATTCCCATTGTTAATCTCTTTTTATAACCTCACTGCGATTACTTTTTGAATTGTTTATTCAGCCAATTGAACGGTATATCCACATTAAAAAAGAATATGGCAGGCTTGCCGGTCTTCCGATGCTTAGTCTCCATTTTGTCATAACTGTGCCCATTCGATTTTATGAGGCTCTGACGGACAACCTCGAAACCTATCATTCCGAGCAGCGTATACTCCTCGCCTGTTTCAATAACTATAAAAGCAGTCTCAGGAGTCTTCCCATCTCCCGAGTCGAGTATCGAGTCAACAAGCCCTTGTGTAACAAAGTGATGAAAATTGTATCGCTCGGAATTTTTCATCTCACGAAAAGCGATGCTGCAGACAAAGTGGGCTTCGATATCAACAAACTTCTTTTCAAGTATTGTCTGAGCAGCAGAAACAGCCTTTTCATATTCCTTATTTCTTAGAGCTTCAAACATCTCAGCTTTTTTTACCTTATCGTCTCCGTAAGGGTTATAGTCTGCAGTTTCCGCATAGGAAAGCCTTAATGCCTTGAAATCCACAGTTAGGTCGAAATTCATAACCCGTTTTAGAAGAGTCTGATAGTCAGAAGTTTTTTTAGGCTGATCTTCTTCTCCGGTAAAAGCATTTCCAGCGAAGATAAGCATTATTAGAACAATTGTAAGCATGCGCGATATTATTGACATCTATCCTCCTTGGGTAATAAGACTCATTTTACTGTTTTACCTATCGGAAATGCCTGCCCGCTTATGGAGATTGTGGGATACTGAGCTTTTTTGAAGACTTTTTCCGCAAGTACAGGCACTTCATTGTCCACATAATCAGCAAGCCCTGCTATGGCATCTGTCTTTAGTTTTTCTGTTCTAGTTGAGCCTACATTGGATGTGATAAGAAAATACTCTCCCTCATCCACTGTTCCGTGGCTCGCTACAAAGAATACAAAGACATCGCCGGGGTTCAATAATTTTTATAAGCCTTAAGCTCTTTTATGATGTCTTCATTTGTCGTAGTCTCTTTTGTAACGAGTTTTTTAGCTGAACCTGTTCAGCATCTGTCACCTGATTACTGCTCTCTGGGGCAGGCTTTTGAGGAGCATTTGCAGGGGTCAAAGTGGATGCAATCACAAAAACATACGACTGAATGCTTTGGCAATTTTTACCTATACCCCCACCAAAAACCTTAAGCATCAGCCTCTGGTGGTAGCAAAGTGAAAAGATAGCGGAAAGGGGCTTGTGTGTCAAGTAGAAACTACCCCAAGATATAGTGCCTGGATGTCAACCGGTATAAGAATGCCTGTGATTTTTTGATTAAAAAAGGTTTGACTAACCCTTGTCTAAAAGTTATGCTAGAAAACGTAGATACAGGTGGTTCATCACCCAAAGAGTTGGTTGATGAAAAGGATTCAAGGGGTCAAGGATTCAAGGATTCGAGCGAAATGACACTATTGGTAGTTTTTCAAGAGGAGGACATGGAAGATGCAGACATTTTCAGTCAAAACCGGCCGACGGACAGAGATGCTGGACATTACCCATCAGATTCAAAAGGCAGTTACCGACAGCAAGGTGAGAAATGGAATCTGTTGTATCTTTGTTCCCCATACCACAGCGGCTGTTACTATAAATGAGAATGCTGACCCTAATGTCCCAAAAGATATTCTGATAAAACTTGAAAATCTTATCCCTCCTGATGACAGGTATCGCCATACAGAGGGCAACTCAGATGCCCATATAAAAACGAGTCTGGTGGGGTCTTCCGAAACTATCATTGTAGAGGACGGGAAATTGGTACTGGGAACCTGGCAGTCGGTATTCTTTTGCGAGTTTGATGGTCCAAGAAACAGAAAGTTTTTAGTGAAGATTATATAACAGTAACCCTGGGAAGAGGGGTATGAGATTCATAGCAGATTTCCATGTCCATTCCAGATATAGCAGAGCAACAAGCAAGGATATGGAAGTTGAAACCCTTGGCAAGTG
>JAGVGM010000180.1 GCA_020057065.1 Thermodesulfovibrionia bacterium | reverse complement strand
TGCATTACGTTGTTGCCTGTTCAGCAATCGCTGGGAAGATTTCTGGGAGAATCGGATATGTGCTTAATTCTCTTTACCAATAAATTTGTCGCACACCCTGTGGGTCACTTTATGTTTACAAAATAATCATTAATTGGGTATAGTTATAAGTTGACATGTTACAGCTCTTATTTGCATGGAGAGGTGGCCGAGCCGGTCGAAGGCAGCCGCCTGCTAAGCGGTTGTGGGGGTAACACCCCACCCAGGGTTCGAATCCCTGCCTCTCCGCCATTGAGCGGAGTTAAGATGTCGAGTTATGAGTTTAGAGTTAATGTAGGGGCGAGGCGGCGCCTCGCCCCTACGCCTCTTTAAATTAATAACAAACAACAAAGGTAAAGGAGGAGAAATGAAAAAAACATTTTCTGTATTGATTGTTGTTGTAGTAATATCGCTTTTAATTGCAGGATGTAAGAAAAAAGAGGAACAACCGCAACCTGCTACGAAACAACAAAGTGGGATTCCGCAGGGGCCCATCGTTGAAACACCGATGTCGCAACCTTCTGGACCAGAAGGACAGATGCCGCCGGGACACGGAATGCCCGGAGCTGCAATCCCAAAGGTTGAATTTCAGGTAGTTGTGCCTCAGGAAGTAAAAGATCACTGGGCTACGGTAAAATTCATTGTCGCGGACAAAGTACAGAACAAGCAACTGGAAATTTCCGCACCCATTGGCGGAGAACTGAAAATCCCTGATTCAAATATGATTGTAAAGGTTGGACCTTTTCTCCCTGATTTCAGGATGGATGCAAATACTATCACGTCATCTTCTAATGAACCGAATAACCCGGCAGTCGGTGTAATAGTTTATGAGGATGGAAAACAGATATTTCCTGAGCCGGGGAAAAAGTTGGGGTGGTTTTGGGCCCGCAAGGAGCTCCAGATGATGCACCTGTTCCAGCATCAGCGGTTTACATTAAATTTAAAAGAAGGTGTAAGGAAGTAATGAATGGCACTGCTGAAAGACCGCAGGGTATCTAATTTAATTGTATTCTGAACTTCGTCATTGACCCGAAAATGGGCGGCTTTAGTCGCCCATTTTTCTTGCACGCATGTAAAGAACTGCCGGGAACAAACCCCTATTCTTCGACAGGCGTCACTACCGCCATAACTACGAGCCGTTCGCCTTTGTCAGCATTAAATCCATGTTGGACCATTGGGTCACAGTGGATACATGTCTTTTCATTTGCCTCAATCTTTTCCTCTCCGACAGTAAAAGTGCCTTTCCCTTCAACAACGTACATTAGCAGCCGCATCGGCGCTTTATGCGGGTCGAGTTTCTGTCCCGGCTCAAGGCACATGAGTGCGATTCTCATCTCCGGCTTGTCGATAAGCATTTCTCTCGATATTTTAGTTGGATAAAACTTTATTAATGTCTTTAAATCAAGTGTTTCCATTATTGCCTCCTTTAAATGTTAACGTTCTAATTTATTTAAATGATATCACATATAACGCTCAGAAACAGACATACTAAAAAAGAAATAACAACTGTATATATTTTATAACATGCAGCGAAGTGATACAACAATGACATATATCATATTATTAATCAGCTCATATAGCCGTGACATTTTTTGAAAGGGTCTTGAAAATTCTCATGTTTGTGATAAGATTTTAATTCAAGAATCTTATTCCGTAAGAAATCGTATTGCTGAATACTTTAAATCTAATGTCTTATGCAGGAGCCGGAAACAGAAAAGCACCACCATCATTAATTAATTTTTTTATTCTTTCAAATACCCCGTCCGCTTGCGGCGGGGAGTCTTCATTAAATGCGTTCATGACTTTCTTGGCGATAGAAACTGAAAAGACTGAAAAAATATCTTGACAAACATTGCTCATTATGTTAAAACAGGACTAAATAAGTCCTGTTTATAAAGATAAGGAGCAACAGGTTTTCTAAAAGCAAATAACCATGTATGTAACAAGAAAAGCAGACTATGCCATTCGATGCGTTCTTTATCTGTCGAGACATCCTGAGCGGGTGGCAAGTGTTGAAGAGATATCGGGAGCAATGCTCGTCCCGAAGAGCTTCCTGGCGAAAATTCTTCAGCAGCTCATGAAGGCAGGCATTGTAAACTCGGCTCGCGGAGTGAAAGGAGGATTCCAGCTCGCAAGGCAACCTAAGGCTATCAATCTCCTTGAAGTAATAGAAGCCATTCAGGGGCCATCCGCTGCAAATATATGCGCTATTGACAGGAAAAAATGCAGTCTGAGCGGGACCTGCAGCGTTCATCCCGTCTGGGTAGAGATAAGAGAAATGGTGGAAAAAAGACTGAGAGAAGAGAATTTCGCAGCATTGTTAAAAAAGAAATAATATTTTTTTATTGTAATTTGACAGAGATGTGATATAAATGAGAAAAGGATTTATTTAGAAGGAGGCTTTTATGAGCGATTATCAGTACGATAATGAGACAGTGAAAGGTTTTATTATTTCCTCCATCTTCTGGGGAGTGGTGGGTATCCTTGTAGGTCTCTGGATATCCATTCAGATGTGGGCGCCCTCGTGGAATATCCCGCCTTATTTTACCTTCGGAAGATTGAGGGTAGTACATACAAACGGTCTTGCGTTTGGACTTGGAATAGGAGCGATCTTCGGCATCAGCTACTACATTACAATGAGACTTACGAAGAGGCCGCTTCTATTTCCCAAACTCGCAAGGTTTCATCTGTATCTCTTTAATGCAGCAATAGCTCTTGCTGCATTAAGTTTATTTGCGGGGATGAACCAGTCCCTTGAATATGCGGAGCTGGAATGGCCTCTGGATATCGGAGTTGTCATCCTGTGGGTTATCTTTGCGGTTAACATCTTCGGTACGATAATAAAGAGGAAAGAGGAGCAGATGTATATATCCCTCTGGTTTATCATCGCAACGGTTATTACAGTTGCTGTGCTTTATATTGTTAATAATCTTTCTATCCCTGCAGGACTGTTCAAATCATACCATCTCTTTGCCGGCGTAAACAGCGCTAACGTTGAATGGTGGTACGGGCATAATGTGGTCGGTTTTATTTTTACAACGCCGATGCTCGCTATGTTCTACTACTTCCTGCCGAAGTCAACAGGGATCCCGATATACAGCCACAGGCTTTCAATTATTGCGTTCTGGTCGCTGGTGTTTGCATATATGTGGACAGGAGCGCACCATCTGGTTTATACACCCCTTCCCGACTGGATACAAACCCTCGCAATAGTCTTTACCATTTTTCTTATTGCGCCTTCATGGGGCTCTGTTGTGAATGGTTTTTATACTGTCGGAACCGATTGGTCCAAGATGCAAACAAATTACCTTACAAAGTTTTTTATTCTCGGAATAACCTTTTATGGTTTGCAAACTATACAGGGACCTACTCAGGGCTTAAGGGTTGTAAGCCAGTTAATCCATTACACCGACTGGGTGCCGGGTCATGTGCATATGGGCACCATGGGCTGGGTAACCATGACAGTGGCCGCCTCCATCTACTATATCATTCCCAGGATATATGACACGGAGATATACAGCGAGAAGATCGCAAACACACACTTCTATCTCGTTTTGACAGGACAGCTTATATTTTCTATTACCATGTGGATTACAGGTATTCAGCAGGGCGCTCTGTGGAAGGCAGTCAATCCTGACGGCAGCCTTAAATATACGTTCATGGAAACTCTTGTGAGGAATTACCCGTACTGGAGGATGAGGACTGTAGGCGGCATGATATTTACTATCGGTATGCTATTTTTTATTTATAACATTTTTATGACCATACGCAGGGGCCAGTCCCTCGCAGCGGCAAAGGCATAAGGGAGGTGAGAGAATGACCGGTGAAATATATAAAAAACCGATAATGTTTGCAATAGTAGCCACTGTCGTTATCCTTATTGGTACGGCAGTAACCATGTTTATTCCCATGCTGACGCCCCAGATGCATCCAAAACTTGAAAATCTGAAACCTTTCACTGCTCTTCAGCTTGCGGGAAGGGATATATATCAGAGAGAGGGGTGCAATAACTGCCATACTCAGACCGTCAGGCCCCTTAAGACCGAAGTAATGCGATACGGTGAATATTCAAAGGCAGGTGAATTCGCCTATGACCATCCGTTTTTATGGGGTTCAAAGAGGACAGGGCCTGACCTTGCAAGGGTCGGCGGGAAATATCCCGATGCATGGCACTTCAGGCATTTTGAAAATCCGCAGGCCTTCTTTACTGAATCAAATATGCCTGCTTACGGTTGGCTTAAAAACAATAAACCTAAGCCGGCAGAAATAGAGGCGCATATGAAGGCGCTCGGGTTCCCATATACATCTGAAGATATTGATGCATTGAAAGACAAGACCGAGCTTGATGCGCTCGTTTCATACGTTCAGGTTATAGGCGCCTCGGTTGCAAAAAAACCTGTACCGCCGGCAACGCCGGCAGTTACAGAGAAAGAACACATTCTAAATCCGCTTGCCGGTGATCCGAAGGCGATTACCGCAGGGAAAAAGATATTCGCTGACAATTGCGCTGCTTGTCACGGGAAAAATGCAAAAGGAGATATCGGCCCGGACCTTACGGATAAAGCATTTTTGTATGTAGAAGGAGATGTGCCGGACGACGATTATTTCGAAATTATTAACAACGGAACTACCCCCGGCATGATTGAAGAGGGGCGTACGGCAAAAGGCGGTATGATCCCGTTCAAAGACACTTTAAGCAAAGACGAGATTTGGTCGGTAATCGCCTATATCAGGTCAATACAGGGGAAATAGAAATTCAGGAGGAATTATGGGTGAAGAAATTGACAACATAGAAAACTTTGAAGCAAAAGAGACATCTAAAAAACTTCCGGCTGGGTGGCTGCTGCTTTTTTGGGGATTGATTTTGTGGGGCATATTTTATTTTGTCTCTTATACCCCTGCGATAAGCGGATGGTCACAGGGGAAAGCGTATGAAGAATCAATAGGGAGGGGCGGGTTTTAAACCCGCCCGTACATAATGCAGGGGCGAGGCGGTGCCTCGCCCTTGAGGATTAAAATTAACAGGAGGTTATAAAAATGTCAGAAGCATGCGCATGTTTAGCTTGTAATGTTGGGGCAACAGTCCCGGATTTTACACTGGAAACATATGAGCCGTCAAAGGGCGACTTTGGAGAAATAAGTCTTGAAACATTGAAGAAGAACAAAAAATGGACCATACTTTTTTTCTATCCCGCAGACTTTACTTTTGTCTGAGCTACTGAATTTGCTGCTCTGGCAGAGCAGTACGACAGATTTAAGAAAATGGGCGCAGAGGTCCTTACTGTAAGCAGGGACACGAAATTCGTCCACCTTGCATGGCAGAGGGAGGAGAAACAGCTTGCAAACGTGAAATTCCCGATGGCCTCTGACACTACCGGCAAGCTTGCAAGGATGTTCGGCGTTTATGACGAAACAACAGGGCTTTCATTAAGAGGGACCTTTATCATCAGTCCTGACGGCAAGCTGCTGAACGCAGAAGTTAATTACTACAATATGGGAAGGAATATTGACGAGCTGATGAGGAAATTCAAGGCCAATCTCCATCTTTCAAAACACACTGCTGAAGGGTGTCCTGCAAAATGGAAGGATGAAGGAGATAAAACGCTGAAGCCGTCTGCGAAGTTAGTCGGAAGGGTGCACGAGGAGATGACTAAATAGTGTCTGTGTATAAACTCAAACATTGAACCGTCATTCCCGCAGTCCTTTGAGCGGGAATCCAGTTTTTTTAACAAGTTCTGGATGCCCGATTACAGA
>JAGVGM010000291.1 GCA_020057065.1 Thermodesulfovibrionia bacterium | reverse complement strand
TTATTGCCTTTGTCCTTTTTGTTATCACAGCCTCAACGAGTTCGGCATTTATATTACCCGTCTCTTTTTCAACATCAACGAATACCGGCGTGGCGCCCGCGTGAAGGATGGAGTTTGAAGTGGCGCAAAAACTCATCGGCGTTGTTATCACTTCATCACCTTTGCCGATACCGTAAGCAAGAAGGCTCAGATGCAAAGCAGCAGTACAACTTGTGACCCCTACAGCATTTTCTGCAGAAAGATATGACGCAAAAGACCTCTCAAAGTCTTCAACAATCTTTCCTGTAGTAAGAAATATTGAATCAAGCACCTCGTTTACTTTTCTTATGTCATCCTGCTCTATATTATGCCTGAAAAACTCGATTTTCATATCCCGCCGCTTGATATCGCATCTCGCTTAACCGCAAATATATTACATCTGATCATGTCTAATACCAAATAGTTGAGCCGTCCTGTGTTTTCACCGGCACCTTTCTCATCATGACCTGCTTTTCCCAGAACATGCGGTTGTCCTTGTACCAGTTGAGCGTCTTTTGCAGCCCTTCTTCAAATGTCACCGATGCCTTAAATCCGAAAACTTTCTCAGCCTTCTCGACCGATGAAATGTGCTTCTGCACCTGACCAAATCTGTCTATCATAAAATCGAGTCTGTCATCCTTCAGTCCGAACTCCTGCAATATATTCTTCGCTATCTCAAGAATGCTCAGAGCCCTGCCAGTCCCGATGTTGAAAGCCTCTCCTACCACGCTTTCGCGCGGCGCGTGAATGGATAGGTCGATAGCCCTTACCGTATCTTCTGCGTATATCCAGTCTCGCGATGCTGAACCATCGCCGTGAACAGTGAGTGGCTCACCCAACAGACAACTCGTGATGAACCTCGGGACAACCTTTTCAAGATGCTGTCTTGGACCGTAATTGTTGAATGGCCGGATGATCACTGCGGAAATGCCGTGAGCAAAAATGTAAGAATAGACAAGTCTGTCCGCACCCGCCTTTGCCGCTGCATAGGGGCTCGTGGGGTTAAGCGGATGGTACTCATCCATGGGCTCATAGGCCGCGGAACCGTAAACTTCCGAGGTCGAAACATGAATGAATCTTTCAATTCTATTGCTATGCTTTAATACTGCATTTGTAACCGATTGAGTGCCGAGCACATCCGTCGTAAAAAAAACCCGATGAGAATATAGCGAACGCGCAACGTGTGTTTCGGCTGCGAAGTGTACTACAATATCGGATCTGCCCACGAGATCACTTACAAGGTCGAGGTTATTTATATCGCCATACCAGAATTCGAATCTGCCGGACGTCCTCACTTCGGGTGCAATATTTTCAACATTGCCTGCATAGGTGAGCGCATCAAGGACTATCAGTTTGTAATCAGAATATTTATGGAAAATGTAATTCACAAAATTACTCCCTATGAACCCTGCTCCGCCGGTGATCAGTATCGTTTTCACTCTACCTCCTGACAATTATCTGTGCGGTTCTTCCTTCAAAACCTGCACAACATAGTTTACACTTTCTTCATCAAAGATGAAATAATGAATTTTATTCCGCCCTCGATATACGCCTTCACCGCCTTATAGGCACTTTCCGGAGAACCATGGTGCGCCACCACCATCAGTTCATATTTTTCGATCTTCTCAATCATCTTCCTTCGCTGATGTCAAGGTTCCTTTCGGACGATTGCAATAAGCGAAGTCCCGATAGGTAAGGGGACGAACTTAGAAATAAGTCGTTCTGTATTAAAAATCGTCTTAAGCATGAGATTGAGCCCGCGATTTATTGCAAAGCTATCGCTGATGTCTGTCTTCTTTCGTCTGATATATTTCATGGGGATAAAGAGAGACATAAACATATAATCTGTAACACATGGTCTGAGTTTGGCCTCTAACAAGACAGAGTTTAATAGTTTTTTTGTATATCGTCTTTTATGGAAGGCTATTTCATCAATACAACTCCAAAGCTCTTCTCTTGCAGGGACTGTGATAGCAACGATCCCCCCTGTTCTGACGACCCTCGCCGCCTCCTTAAT
Source organism: Thermodesulfovibrionia bacterium (assembly GCA_020057065.1). Classification (GTDB taxonomy): domain Bacteria; phylum Nitrospirota; class Thermodesulfovibrionia; order UBA6902; family UBA6902; genus SURF-23. Next base: position 7,313 of record JAGVGM010000291.1, on the reverse strand, counting down.
CGGCATGATGTCGTCCTGAAAATGTTCGATAACATCGAACAGCCCTACAATGTCGAAGGTATTGTCCTCAAACGGAAGATTAGCAGCGTCCCCCTGGACCTTCTGAAATCCAGGCCATGCCATGGCCAGGGCTTCAGAAAAGATGTCGCAACCCGTAACAGCAAATCCTTTTTGAGCAAGAAAACTGCTCACATTCCCTGTCCCGCAGCCAACCTCAAGCAGTTTTGCAGGAGGGGGGAGAAAGGTCTTCAGTTTATCAAAAATCCATTTTCTGCGAACGTGAAACCAAAAAAAGTTATTTTCATCCTTTTTCAGCTGATCAAAAAAAGAGGAATCAAAAGTGTCTTTTTCCATAATTCAGGCTCCTATACCTCATCTGCATGTGTGATTATAATATGCTCAGGTTTTTCAATGATCTTCTGCCCCGTGATAATGTCCATGGAATCCGGGCCGTGGTTGAATAGGAGATCGATTATTGAAAGATGGGAGATAAACCCTCGCTCCCTCACCCAGAGTTGGTTGTAAAAGGGGTGCTGATAATCTTGAAAAGCCACGGTAATGCCATTACTTTTGAAAAGGTCATCATCCATATATCCCTGTCCGCTTTCCCCTTCATAAAAGAAGTCAGCCTGTAATTTGCTGCAAATTTCAATAAGTCGAAGCTGCCTATCTTGACTCGTCAGCTGCAACTCTGAGGATCTTGCTATCGTGCTGGAGATTCCTAATAATCGGTTCAGGAGCAAGGTTATTTCTATATCGACGTCTACGATATATTTCCAGGACTTCGAAAGCACACGTTCAAATTCAATATAATAGTTTTCGAAATACTTGCTCTTGCCATACCATGATATGAACGACTGCAGATGCTTCCTCTGCCATCCGGATCTGTTGTCGATAAGTGTATCACTGATTTTCTGTCCAAACTTGTGCAAAACCGGTATGGTTAACCACTGTACGCCGTTTTTTGTTTTTATCCTGTTCCTGTTCCTCCAGTCATTCTTCGTAAACTGTGCGTCGTCAAGAAAAACAAAGATGTCAGTACTATAAAGTTGTTCGAAAAAACCAAGCCAAGGGATATAGCCCGGCTGTAAAATGGCTATTCTTTGGTTTTTATTATTAGCGAAAATTGTTTTTCCAGAAGCCTTCGAGTTCATCAAATATCCTGGCTGCAATATTATCAATTAAGAACGTCCATAACTCTGAAGACATTTCCTGCCAATCACTGCCAAAGGACGGCAACGGCTCACCGAGTACACCTTCAGTAGAACGGTACTCCATTGGGACCCCATAAATCTTTGAGCCATTTATTGCGAACGAATTCTTTGAGCAGAAGGCTTTTATTGCTTCGCTCTTTTCCTTGGTAAAATATTTCTCCCCAAGTATGTGATAAATCAAGAGAAATTCTCTCCAGTCCGCATGCCGCCCTGATTTTTGGTTGAATTTTTTTTCTAATGCGGAAGAGGACTCGAAAATACTCGCAACGAAAACCGGACGGATATTTGCTGCGCCTGTCCTGAATTGTTCATTCACAATCCAGAATCCTATCTCTTTCAAGGAAGACTCTGCCACTGCATGTCCGGCCACGATAACGAGGGCATCAAATGGAGAATTCATGATCACCGAACAGACCTCCCTCGCATATATCCTAAAGGCATTATCCGTGATTGAAACTGTGCCGCAGAAATTTGAGTTGGCCTGTGAAGGGGTATAATGAATCACAGGGAAAACGTGGCCGTGATAGTTATTCTCAAGTTTTTGTAGGAGCCCCAGACTTATATGTTCCGCAATCATGGAGTCAGTCTCTAGGGGAAGAAAAGGGCCGTGTTGTTCGATACACCCCACAGGAAGATAAGCAACCGAACGTCTGTTCTGCTTATGGGTGGAATCAATCAGGTCTCGCAACTCTTTAGTCGATAGATTCGTCATTTCTGAAGGCCGTTATATTCTTCTCTTAATAGTGCCATATGAATCGTGTCATGAAAGATGCCGTCTATGCAGACGTCTTGCTTGAAAAAGCCTTCCTGCCTGAACCCCATTTGTTGATAAAAACGTTTTACCCCGAGGTTGAAATCTACAACGTAGAGATAGAGCCGGTTCAACCCCTTTTCCTCGAATGCAAAACTGACAAGTTTTTTCACGGCCTCACTGCCGTATCCATTACCCCTCATTGTATTATCACCGATAAAGACCCAAAGTTCTGCCTTCCTGTTTTTGTAATCCACTTTCTTCAGGCCGCACTGACCCACTAACAGTCCGTCTTCAACTGCTTCCACTGAGAAAAGAATCTGGCTTTCGTCATGAAGCAATCTGCGGTACCAGTCAATATGCGATGACCACGTTGTTTTCTCTGTCCTGTTGATGGATCTCAACAAGACTGCATCTTGCATCCACAAATAGAGTGTTGCCATATCTCTTTCTTCAATTGGCCGCAGCCTGACTTTGTCGCCGGATAACATCAACCCACTTATTTCTTTGCAAAAATAATTAAATATTTGAAGAGGTGTCTTGAAAGGGGAAGAATTTCGTGAAGATAGTTTCGCAAGGCAACCAAAATCCTTTCATCCTCGCCATGAATCACCCTTGCCTCACCCAAAAACCACTCATATTTTATGTCAATTTCCGTAAATCCGACTTTGGCCAGCATTTCCCTAAGCCGCTCCTCTTTAAAGCCCCCTTCATTATGTTTGAGATGCTCGGCTGTCCTCAGGATGTTCTTGTCGATACTAAAAGTTTCCTCTAACTCTCTGTCCTTATGGATTACTACATTTATTTCGCGATTTACGATTTCAGAATAGCACATATTCGACGAGAGGGAAGAAATCGCTTCCCAGAAATAAAAGTTGGGATCCAAATCCGCATAAAAAATGCCGCCCTTTGCAAGGACCCTCTGGATTTCCTTAAATGTAGGTTGCAATTGGTCTAAATGATGAAGCACTGCGTAAGCAGTGCACACATCGAACGACTCACCCTCAAAGGGTAGATTGTCAGATTCCGCCAACTGCACCTGAATATCAACCTTTTCGCTTCCGGTATCGATTTTTTCGAGCATTGTCTGAGTTACATCTATGCCCCTGATAGTCTCAAAATAGTATTTTGCGATATCGATAATAAATCCCATGCCACAGCCAACGTCCAGTAATCTCTTGCCGCCGGTCTTTTTTTGAAGGGATGAAAGGATATTGCTCACCCTCTCAATATTTTCTTTCCTGTAATGAGGTTCTGTCTCTTTATATTTATCAGCTAGGGCTGAATGCAGCGCGATGTTGGCCTTAATTACTTCTTCTCTATTGATCATCCCTTCGCCTTTTCTTCCTCAGGAAAATAGAATTCAGAGCGCCCTGCCTGCCAGTCCCTGCAATTCTTACACAGGTCGTGGGTGAAATCGCCCTTCCAGTGGCGGTCCCTTCTATCGGCTAATTCCCCTTCCCACATCTCCTTGATAGTCTGTGTTTTTATGTCTCCGGGACTGTAATTGCCTTCATAATCGGCATCACACTGCGCGAGTTTTCCCGACCAATGAATCGAAACCGTCCTGTTCAACCACGGACACGGGAAGTTGCGTTCGCTTTCGGGCAGGTTCAGGTTGTTGGCTTCAACGCCCGCGCCCCAACCGAGTTTAGGACGAATTTTCACGACAGCGCCCCTGCTGAGCCAGTAATCCCTGAATTGGCCTTCTTCTTGCTCGTTTTCCTCCATGACTATAAATTGGATAATAACTACAGGTTTTTCCACACCCCTCGCTTTTTTCATTTCCAGAAGGTGTTCTATGTTCTTAATTGTCTCATGAAAATCCCCGCCTACCCGGACGCAGTCATAAGTCTCTTTTGTAAAAGCATCCAATCCCACGATTATCTCATCAACACCGGAGGCAATCAACTTTTCAGACATTTCACTGTCCATGAATTGTGCATTAGTGTTTAGGTGTATTTTTTGTATCCCCTGCTGTTTAGCATACGCGATCATGTCCGCGAGCTTATGGCCGACCAACAGGGATTCCCCCATCAGCGCAAGCCAGAGATTGCTGGAGGGGCTTTCTTTTGCAACCTCGTCTATTATTTTTCTGTAAACTTCCAATGGCATTTCACCACGCTGCCGTTTAAGTGCCGGCTGCGGGCACATGATACATTTAAGGTTGCAATATGATATCGTTTCGACAACGATGTCTATCGGAAACTGATTGTGCCGGAGAGTCTTCTTAACTGCTTCCAGATTGGGGTTTTTCATCCTCGCCTCCATGGGAATCATCCATGTTTATTTTCTCATCGATTAGAAAAAGGGGTCTCCGCAGGACCTCTTGATAAATACGGAAAATGTAGTCGCCTACTACACCGAGGGAAAGGAGAATCACACCACCCAGGAAAAAAGAGGAAATTAGGCTGCTCGCATACCCTGGAACCGCAATGCCGTAAGCTAATTTCTTGAATATCAAATATATCGCAGCAGAAAAGCTCACCGTCGCAATGAGAAATCCCGAATATATCATGAGTTGAAGAGGTATCATGGTATAGGTTGACAGTGAATCCAGTGCCATACGCATGAGCTTATAAAAGGAGTAATGGGTAACGCCCTTTCTCCTTTTATTTTTCCTGACATCAACATAGGCGCTTTTGTAACCGATCGAGGCCATCAAAGGACCATATATTATTCCTCGTTCTTCGTATTTGTTTAGGCTTATCAGCACCTTTCTCGTAAATATCCTGAAGGTCCCTATGTCAGCGGGGTTCCTTGAACCCGATACCCTTGAAAAAACGAAATGGAATACAATTGAATTTATTTTTTTGAAAATAGAACGCTCGATATTTTTTATTTGAGAGAAGACAATGTCATACCCTTCTTTTATTTTTGCATCCAGGATTTTGATATCTTCCGGATCATCCTGCAGATCGGCATCCATAAGAATGATGTAGCTGCCGATGGCATGCCTAAAGCCGGCCTTTATTGCAGGATGTTGCCCATAATTTCTTGAAAATCTGATCACCTTAACAGATTTATCTTTTTGCGCGAAGTTCTTCATCAGTTGAAATGAACCATCAATGCTTCCATCATCTATGAAGATAATCTCGTAACTGCCCAAACTACGCAACGTGGAAGAAAGGCGTTCATAGAGTTCAGAGATATTTTCTTTTTCGTTGAAAATGGGGATCACAACGGAGAAGTCAAGGGGAATAACCGGGTTATTTTGTTCAATTTTCTCAAACATCATTAATATAATTTGGAAAATATTTTATTTATTTATCCAGACCTTCAAAAATTTCTATGATTATGGCAACAAGGGTGAACCTTTTCTCCCTTCTCTTTTATAACTATTTTAGTTTAACATAAATGGGTGAATTATTTGAAGTTAAAAAAATTGGTCGCAGTTATTTTTTTCCTCTGCGTCTTCATTTCCTTCCTGTCCCCCATTACCGATGCGGATTTCCCATGGCATCTTAAGACCGGAGAATACGTATATCAGCACGGGGGAATACCGAAAACAGACCCTTTTTCGCTGATCTCAACCGGAGATATAAGGGAGAGATTTATTTTGTCCTGCTATTGGCTTGGACAGCTTATCTTCTATGGAATCTATAATCTTATAGGTCCGCTCGGTATAGTTATGCTCAGAAGTCTGCTATTTACAGGAATCATTGTTATCCTCTGGTCTGCTATGAAAAACACGCCGCTTCTATTAAAAATTGGGGCGCTTTATATTACAGCCATGTTGTTTTCAGTATACCTGGGCGACAGGCCTCAATTATTTTCTTTCTTCTTTGCAATCGCAGTAATTGCGCTTTTAGAAAACTACAAAAAGACCTCTTCTAAAAAATATCTCATCTTCCTTCCCTTATTAATGCTCTTCTGGGCAAATGTCCATGGAGGCTTTATTTTTGGTATTGTTGTGATAGCAATCTTTTGTTTATCCGAGACAGTAAAACACTTTTTTTTGAAGAAATCAATAGTATCCTTAGATAAAGAAAGGCTTCTATTGCTGGTTGCAATAGGCTTTATCTCTATCATTGCCTCCTACATCAATCCGAATACCTATCAGGCAATTACTTTAACTATTGAGGCGCAGGGCGACCCTCTGTTTACGGTTATTAAAGAATACTTTTCTCCTTATGACGAAACGAGGGGGCCTTTTGCCAGCCGGTATAATTTTATCTACTGGTCTATTATGGGATACAGCCTTGTTCTTCTTGCCCTTAATCTCAGACGGCTTGACCTTACCCATCTCGGATTGATATTTTTTACACTTTATATATCATTATCAGCAATCAGGTTCGTGCCATTTTTTGTAATGACAGGCCTTTTTATCAGCGCTCAATATCGGGTTAACATTATCAATCCTGACAGGCATGCCATATTTAACAAATTGAAGCTGCCTGTAACTATACTATCTTTATTCCTTGTCTTGCTCTGGTGTGGTTCCCTCGTCAATTCCATGCCCCGGATAAGCAGTCTTAACAGGATACCAGAGACAAGGCTGTATCCTGAAGGCGCTGTGAGGTTTCTGCTCAAGAATATAGACGGCGGGAGGATATTCTGCTCTTATAACACAGGAAGCTACCTTCTCTGGAGATTATACCCCAGATTCAGGACTTTTATAGACACAAGGGGGATTAATTATAAGGCTGCTTACGAGGCAGACGCTATATCTCATGCAGAAAGGTGGGAAGGCGACGGCAATAGTTTTATAGATGCGCTTAATACAATCATGCCGGTGGACGCTGGAAGCATTGAGATAGATTATTCAGGGAAAAGAACCGCCGCGCCTCTGGAAAAGGAAAAGTGGATAAACCTTCTTGATAAATATGGCATAGATATAATTGTCCATGAGGCGTCCAATTTTTATACAGGCAGGATATTCCCACTTATACTCAGATTGATTAAGGATAATCATTGGAGACTGGTTTATTCTGACGGCAGGGCGCTGATATTTGTAAGGGATACCCCTGGATTCAGGGAACTTATATCACAATATGAGATTGCTAAAGAAAAGATATATGACCAGATTGGCATTGAGAATTCAGTCATGCTCGGAAGGCAGCATTCTCATATTTATTCAAGTCTGGCATTTGCCCTCTTAATGAAGGGCGGCTCTGATGAGACAGCAGAAACATATATTAAACATGCGCTCTCTCTGAATCAGAAAGACCTTCTTGCCTCTTATCTTGAAGCATTCCTTAAAATAAAAAAGGCAGAAAGGGCATCCTCAGGAGAATGACCCTTTCTGCCTGCTATCAAAAATCCTATTCATGAAGCGCTTTCTAAAAGCGCTTCAGTCAGCGGCTACAATCTTATTGTATTGTATGCTTCCGACACTGTCTAATGCA
>JAGVGM010000361.1 GCA_020057065.1 Thermodesulfovibrionia bacterium | reverse complement strand
TAAAAAAGAGCTAAAACAGCACTGATGCCTGGAAAAAACGACAAGGTGATAGATTCGATACATGACTATCGAAATTTACAATACTTTTGCAAGAGGCTCATGTATAATTTAATTATAAGATACAGCATGTAACAGTTCATGCCTTTTTTTCTTGGAATTTCCATTTCAAAGATTTTTCAGAAATGAACAGGAGGTGAAAAAAGATGTATATTGTGAATGTTGATAACGAAAAATGTGATGGTTGTGAGGAATGTGTAAACCTTTGTCCTTCAGAGGTTTTTCAGATATCCGATGGAAAATCAGACCCTCATCAGGCATCAGACTGTGCTTATTGCCTGACATGCGTAGAATCATGCCCAAGCAGCGCTATTACAGTAACTGAGATGTAATAAGTGAAATAAGTTTAAAAAGGCATCCCGATGCGGGATGCCTTTTTTATTTTTAACGGTAAGTAAGAACGCGCTTATGGTTTCTGAATATAGATTTCCCAGTATCCCTTGTCTTCGAGCTTGATCGCTTCGTAAACAAATCCATTTTTTTCACAATATTTGGGAATAGTATCTTCTGCTGATGCCGGGGCATCGCAAAGGACCTGCAACAGGGTTCCGCTCGGCGCTTTTTCCAGCGTCTTTTTAGTTAATACAAGCGGATAGGGACATACTCTTCCCAGTACATCGAGTACCTGGGTCGGTGTCATTGATTTTAATTCAGCCATTTTTTCCTCCTGAAATTTTATTTTATTAAGTTAGAAGAACAGGAGATGGTTCACATCTTCCATCATTTTTGTTATTTCTGAGAAAGGTACTACCTTTACGGTCATGTCAGCCCCAAATTCTTCCGCATCCATTACAATATCATTTTCTGTAAGTCCGAATCTCTCAAGATCCTCCCTGCACACCATGACATTCAGATCAAGGAGAAGACTGCTTTTAATATGTGATTCCGTGCTTGATAAGCCATATTTTTCCATTGTCTTCTGGTTTTTCAGGCAGTTTAAAACACCGTCTCCAATAAACGCTACATCAGCAGTAACAAGATCACCGTCATTCAGGTAAACCTCGACACTCTGGCTTGATATGGCATGTGTAAGAGCAAGTTTGGGGTTTTCGCTTTTGTACGGCGGCCTCTGAATAAGAAAACCTAATTTCGTTGTAGCCATGCTATTCACCTCCTATATGAAGCACCCTGTCTGCACTAAATATGCTTGCAAGGTACCAGTCCATGCTATGTCTCTTGAAACCTTCCATTGTGTTCTCTTTATTATAACCTCTTGCTTCTGCACATGCCTCGCATGCGGTTATGGTAAGGCCTTTCCCCATCAGTTCCTGCACAGGCTTCATGAGGGCAGAATAGTCTTTAAAAGCCCTTTGGCCTTTTATTGAGAGCATAGTGGCATTGCCTGAAACCCAGAAATCGACTTTATGCCCCTTTTCTATTGCTGCAGCGCTTAGCTTTACAGCAAAATCAAGGCTCATTGAGCCAACAAGAGATGAAAAACAACCAATAGTTAATTTACCCATAAATTATATACCTCCTATAACCATGCGGTTTTTTCGTAATCGTTAAAAATAAGGTCCACTATATCGCCATAACTAATTATCTTTACATTGCTTCCTATATCCTTACTGGCAAGACCCCTTGTCTCAAGGTCATCCATAAGTACGTAAAAGTCGGCATTCTTCCCCAACAGGGATGAAAGGGCGCCGTTCTCTTTTAGTGTTGCGTGATATACACCGTTCTGTACCAGTATTATGCCGAGTTTTGCAGGATTCAAGCGATTAAGAGTGTCGACATTAAGCCTGTAATCACTTACAAATACAGCTAATTTCATGACTTACCTCCTGACGTAGAAAATTAGGATTTTTTAAAAAAAGATGAATAATTCTATTTCTTAGTCAATTATTTGTCAAGAAAGAATGATACTATAAAAAATCTTTATAAATTGCTGAAAGCAAAGCTATAATTTTCTCGTCCAGAAGGTTTCAACGAGGCCGACCTTCCACTTATTATTTTCTTTAAAGAGCTTTAAGCGTGCAGGTTCTTCGGACTTTTTCTGTTTAATTATTATCTCAGCTTTATTTTCTTTTATAAATCCAATCTCCCACCTGCTGTTTTCCAGTATCAGGTTCGGATCGAAGGTATCAAGAAAGGCATCCCAGTAATTTTTAGAGATCAGGCCGGAATTATCAAAATCCTGCTGAATGTCCTCTATTGTTGTATTAGCGCCTATTTCATTGGACGCTTTATAAATATCCTTAATTATTGTTTCTTGTGATTTTTTTGATAATAAATTCCATGCAGGTTTATACTCCTTTGTTTTTAGTGATATAAAAAATCTTTCTGCGGTATCGAGTACTGAGTTTATCGAACTGTTCTCCTGGGCCTTTAACGTACATGGAATTACAGTTGAAATACATAGAAGGAGAACAAAAATAGCTGAAAAAAATTTATGCATGAAAACAAATTGTAAAAAAAGGGCTGTACGAATACAGCCCTTTTAAAAAGAAAATTTATAAAAATATCTATTAATGATGCGATGTAGTACTGCCACCGCCGCCGCTTGAAACAGCAAGCGCTGCTACCCCGGCTACTACGGCTACTCCGGCTGCTATTGTTCCGGCAGAGATCCCTGCTCCAACTGCAAGCCCTCCGGCTGCGCCTGCATTAGAAGCGGCTATAGCAGAAGCAACTGATGAATACCCCGCTGCGTTAAGCGCTGAAACAAGACTTGCCTGGTCTGCCACTACATATCCGAGAACATTGCCTGTAGCTTCATCAATTACAGGTAATGCTACCTGTGTGCCTGTAAGGGCAGGGGCCGTTGCACCTTCAACATAGGTTCCGCCGGCTGCTGCCGCGAGATCTTTTGCTTTAGCAACTGAAGCTATTGTTTGTGTGACCGGATCTGCAGCATGCGAAGGAATTACATAACCAAGATTAAACATCAAAAAAGAAAACATCATGATTACTGCTGTTGTTTTTTTCACTTTTTCTCCTTTCTGTATAGATTGTTATATTTTTACACTATTAAATTAATACATCTTTTGACTGTCTTTGTCAAGAAATATCTTTGTGTTTCTTCCCATAAAATCAAATAAGGTGCTGAAATGGTCTATATCCTGTCCTGTATCCCTCGTCCATGGAGATAATGAATAATAATAAGCGGTCCTCGAGTCTGTGCCCTTAAATATATTAATCGGGATGGACACCCCGATTCCTTTATCATGGTACCCTGAATTAATTTCATCATTGAACCTGGAAGTGTCAGTAAAGCTGTACCAGGCCCATATTGTTACACCTTTTATGAATTTATATACTGTAAATCTTGCGCCGTTGTCGCCTGCCAGAAATCTTCCTGCTTTTACATCTATTGCCATTTCACGTTCTGGAATGTTGAGGCGTGTATTAAGAAATGCAGTTGTATAAATATCCTTAACCCTGTTTCCGTCAAATTTAAAAGGGTTGTCCGCATCTCTCTTTTTCACAGCGCTTCCGCTTAGCCCCATATATATCCTTCCGTCAAGAACAGGAATTGCAAGCTCCGCATCGACTCCTGCGTATTCAACCTCCAAAAACCCGATAGAAACTTTAGAATATAATGAATGGTTTGATTTACTGATTTGTTCAAACATTAATCTTGACAATGCCGCCTTCCTGCTTTTATACAGTGCGACGTCACTTCTTACCGGTATGGACGAATCGTCTAAATTCTCAACAGGCACAGTATTAAATGGATACCACTCAAATCCTGCTATAAAAAAGCCCCCCTTCCATGGATGGTAACTTTCCCATGCGGAAAATCCGAGCCTGTATTTATAAAAGCCTTCACGTGAATTCAGATATGTTTGAAACTCAGGTTTAAAGCCATAGCTGAACAGTTTCTTATGCTCAATGGGTATATCAGGTAATTTTCTTGTCGAGGTATCAATTTCTGATAAAGACATAAATTCTTTAAGCGTCATTTTCTCAGAAAATAAATCAAGCACATCCATCATAGTGGTTACAAGTTCAACGACCGGTATTTCATTTTCTTTCATGACAATGTGAACTTTATTTATATTCTCAGGATTGATATCCGCAAGAAATTTAAGAATTATACCTAAGGCCCTCGTTGTATAAAAATATTTATCATTCTGTGCCTCGATCCATAGATCATTATCGATGACAGTCACTCCGATATTACTGAAACCTGAATAATAAAGATCTGTTACTATTCTTCTTTCAATGGGATTTTGCCTCTCATAAGGTTTTTCCCTGTAAAGCGGGTCAAATATTGGTATGAGAGGCTTTCCTATATCAAATACGGTTGACAGGCTGATACCGAATTGACCGCCTCTCTGATAACTAAGGTCAATCTCAGACCACTTTGTCGGTCTGTACCGGAGACCGACATTATATTTTGAAGGCACGGGCTCACGAAAAAATTTTCTTTGCGCAGGGTCACTTGTTTGCTCATCATACCTGATCGGACTGTATTCGAACATCAGTGCATATTTTTCAGAAGGGGCAAACTGAACACCCCAGAAAAATTGCGAATCTTTCAGCCAAGCTGCGGTATCTGTAATCATTTCAATTTTTACACCCTCAGGACTTGAGGTAAGCGGTTTTTCCCCGAATCTTCCGTTCCCAAACCCAATGGTGAAATCAAATGGATATATTTGCTTGCTTGCCACGATATATTGTGACGGATAAATTCTCGTGCCGTGAGAGTCCATGATCCCTATTGCAAGGGCTGGCATATATTTGCCTTCAGATAGGAATTGATACTTCAGGTCAATTGCTTTGTCTTTGAAATTACCGTATTCAGGCTTTGAAAGACCTTGCACTCCGAGGACTTCCGTGATCCTTCCGTCAATTTCGAGCCCTTTTAACGGACTTATGGCTCCATAGTAATACCTGTAAGGCCTTACCTGACCGGCTCCGATGCGGTAGCTGTTCTCCCTCATTATCCTTGCCGTAGGGATCTCCATAAGGCCGGTACCACCCCAGTTGGAAGGATAAGTGAAAGGCTCGTCATCGGCGAAAGCAGACGTTGCGCAGATTGGCAATAAAGTAAGCAGAATGCAGAAAATAGTAGACAGTAGACAGTAAGCAGCATGCAGTATGCGGTAAGCAGAAATTCTGCAGGGATACATCACTTCCAACTTTTAATTTCTTGAGTGCAGAATTTTTCAGGTTTATCGATCATACTTTAACACATTGTTCAGATAACAATTTCTGTCACTCCGTGCTTGACACAGAATTTTAAAACAACACCATGGTCACGCCTGCAGTCATGGCGATCTGGTAGATTATCTGTGTGAAGTCCTTAATGTCCCTAAGCCATGCAACACGGGATAATTTATCAGGGACGATGATGGAATCACCGGGTTCAATCTGTTTTATGTCCTCACCAAGATCAGCCATTTCCCATCTGGATCTTGTCATGTTCCAGTTTAAGAATCCTTTTGACAGTTTCAGGGCGGTACCGTCAACTTTCAGCACATAAACATTATCATCATCTGCATATTGCGTAAACCCGCCTGCCATGCTTATATAATCATTAAAATCTAACTTTTCAGAATAAATAAAACTGCCTCGGGACATTACCGCGCCTGTAACATTTACGACACTGTTTCTCATTGGAATGAACAGACTGTCCCCCTCCTCGAGTTCAATGTCGAATTCACTGTTTTTCAATAACCTGAGATGCGCAAGCCGTATTGACATCCTGCCGGTTGCTTTTAACTGCTTCAGGGATTCTATAAACTTCCCTTTTTGCTCCAATTGCGCTTTCTTCGACTCAATTTCCTCGCTGGATAACGCAGTGGAGACCTCTACAGAACCTGCGGCAAAAAGTTCTCTTTCAAGCCGTTCTGTCATCTCAGTAAGACCCTTCTGCTGCAGTTCTCTTACACTGTTTCTGATAAAGACAGCCCCTTTTATATATGCCCTGTCAGTATAGCCCCCGGCTCTTTCAATGAGAGAGGCCAACCTTTCACTCTTCCTGATTGTATATGTGCCGGGGAATTTAACTTCCCCGCTAATTGCTGCTGTTCTGTAAAGCTTCCAGTCCGGGACCGTACGGACAAGCAGATAATCGTTTATTTCAAGGGGAATGTTATATTGCGGGTCGTCTCCCATTGCCTTAACTACATCTATTGTTCTTTGCTCTGTAAGCGGCCCGGAAGGTGTAACTTTAACCCTTGTCAGTTCAGCCTCACTTGAGGCATAGTATAACAGGCCTCCGGCCAATGAGATAACATCTTTTATCTTCGTCACCCCGGGTGCGATCCCGTATTCACCCGCATTGGTCACGGCCCCTGCCAAAGTTACCGTGTTTTTTGTTTCAATTACAGAAAATACTTTTATGAGGTCGCCGTCCTGAAGGACGAAATTTTTCTCTGCATTATTTTCGAGGTTGAGCAGGTCCCCTTCAAATATAGTTCTGAACTGGTGGTTTGTTATCCTTGCCACCTGTACCCTTCCACTAAAGGCGACACTTGTAAGCCCTCCCGCCATATGCATAATGTCAAGGAGTCTTGTTTCTCCGGTCATTTCATATATAGCCGGGTTTCTCACATTGCCTGCAATCCCTGCAAGCGGTCCCACAGAAGGTATAAATATCACATCTTCAGGTAAAAGCCTTGCATCTTTTGATTTATCACCTTTCAATAAAAAATCGTACAGATCAAAATGCCCGATGGTCTGGCCGTTTCTTTTTAACTGTATGTCCCTCATGGTTCCGGTTTTACTTGGACCGCCTGACTGTAACAAGGCATTCACAATTGTTGAAAGGGCAGATACAGTATATGCGCCGGGGTTCTGGGCATTACCCACAACATATACCCTCATTGATCTTAGAGCGCCCATGCTGACATTCATTTCAAAGCCCGTATAGTATTTGGAAAATTCTTTATTAAGGAGATCCCTTAACTGGTTAAAAGTCAGGCCGGTAACTCCGAGGACGCCGACCTTTGGAAGGCTGATGTTGCCGTCTCTGTCAATAGTAACGTGCCATCCGCCTTCAATTTTCCCCCATACAGTGATCTTTATTTCGTCACCGGGGCCTACAACATAGTCAGGCCCTACAGGAACGTTTGCAGAAGGTACAAAAGCAGGGGAAGCATCTTTAAAAAGGTCATAACCGAACTGCCTTATATTAGTTGAAACTGCAGATATGGATTCTCCGGCAATAAACTGTTCGAATTTTGATACTGTTTCAGCCGACGGCTTTTGTCCTGTAACGGGCACTACAGTTTCCTGCTGTTTAACTTGTTCGAATTTCTGCTGGATCTCATCCGGCTGCAATACTGATTTTGCTTTAGAAGGTATCTGCTCGAGCACCTGCTGTGAAGAAGGCGCTACCGGAACTATTTCTATCTGTTGAGCATACACAGAAAGACCCGAGATCACTAATAAAGTAATCAGCATAATGAAACAAATGTTAATGTAATATGACGGTTTTTTCATTCTTTCAAGTCCCTTTGCTTTGATAAAGATTGCCTCAAGAAATGAACCTTCAAGAGGAGTTCCATATTTTAAACGGTATGACCTATTAATGCAAGCTGCTGTTGGCAGGTGTTTTCTTGGATTTATTTGATCTAATGATGCTTAAATTTTCGACATACACGCCGATTAAAGCGATAAATATAAAGTAAACCACCATCATGATCCATCCGTCAAACCTGTACAGAACAAAGGCAAGCGCTGACATAAGGGCTGATAAAATCCATATAATTTTCACCACATGGTTTGGATTAATTCCTGACCTCATCATAAGATGGTGCAGATGTGTCTTGTCTGCCCGAAACGGGTGTTTCCTGTTTATAATTCTGAAAATCAGCACTCTTACTGTATCAAAGATGGGGATCCCAAGAATGATAACGGGAACCATCGGCCTGATAACTGCTTCTCTTCCCTGCGTAAGCAGGATCGATAGAACAGCAAGAGAAAACCCGAGAAACATACTGCCGGAATCCCCCATGAAGATTTTTGCCTTCGGATAGTTATATCTGAAAAGCCCGAGAGTCGCTCCAAGATTTATAAGACTGAGATAAAATACGGTTTCATTGCCGATCATCGAAGCAAAAATTGAGAAGGACAGGAAGGCAATAGATGAGACTCCGCACGCAAGCCCGTTGAGACCGTCTGTCAGATTGATTGCATTGATAACGCCGAACACCGCAAAAAAAGTGAACGGGATTCCCCAATAACCCAGATGTACTTCACCAAGACCGAACAGGTTACCTAAACTTTCAATCCATATCCCTGTACCAAAAATCATAATTGAAGTCGCGGTTATGGATAATGTAAGTTTGACTTTCCAGTTCATACCCCTCATATCATCAATGATACCAAGAAGCAGCATTATGGCAGAAGCAGCAACATATGATCCGATTACCCTGTTTACGGGAACAATAAAAGGTGAAAGAGCAAAGACACTCAATGCTATGGCAATACCGCCGAATTTAGGTGTCGGCCTTGCATGAATGTGCCTTCCCCCCGGCAGGGCGACCGCACCGCTATTGTTTGCAAGCATCATTATCAGCGGAGCTACAGTGAACGAGATGCCAAAGGCAATAAAAAAAATTGTATAAAAAGGCATTAGAAAATCCTATTATTTTTTTTTAAAAATCACTATCAATATGAAAATAATAAAAACCATTATAGCACATCATTGTCCGATTGCAATTATTATATTTATTTATATATTTCCATATAAGTATTAATCGATACAATAAATTCACAATGTTACAAGAAAGCCAATAGTTGTGATTCCCATGCTACGGTTAAATTTATTCAGGCTCATCGTGGAAAAGTGTGGGTAAAATCTTATGAATCAGGATATACTTAAAGTTGTCCCCCCCTTTAGAAAAGGGGGGCAGGGGGGATTTGAAGAC
>JAGVGM010000170.1 GCA_020057065.1 Thermodesulfovibrionia bacterium | reverse complement strand
TTTAGAGTCAGGGAGTTCGGCAAAGCAATCGAATATTACACCCTCCCATAATCCCTCTGTTATATCATTCATCATCGGTGCGTCGGATAGGGTACTGGTAGTCATCCATGTGGGCTTAAAGCCTATCTTTGCCGCTGCCCCCATTGTCATGGCAGCATGCTTTGGCAGTAGCCAGAGAATTACTATGTCCGGATTAGCCATCTTTAACCTCAACACCTGAGAACTAATATCGGTATCCAGGGGCTCTACAGAGACCTCCTGGACTAATTTAGTGTTGTATCCTTCCAGCGTCTTTTTTGCACCCATCAGGCCCTCTTTGCCATAGTCATCATTCTGATAAAAGAAAGCGATCTTTTTCTTTTTAAGTGTCTCATAAGCGTATGTAGTTAAAATAGTTGCTTCATCAACATAGTTGGGATAGAGGGCAAAGAGGTATCTGCCGGGTGGATTTGCCCATCTACTTGAGCCCGATGCCGGTCCTACCCATGGAATCTTTTGATCATTTAAGTATCTTTTAACTGCCATACCGGTAGCTGTTCCTACACCGCTTACAAAACCAAATACTTCGACCTTACCAACCAGCTCCTTAACGGCAGCGACGGTTCTGGGTGGTTGGTAGGCATCGTCACGAATATGGTGTTTAAGCTTCCTTCCATGGATTCCACCCTCAGCATTCAGCATCTTAAAGTAGGTTTCAGTGCCCCTGGCAACTGCCCCCCACAAGGCTGCCGGGCCCGTCTGGGGGCTCCACTGACCGATCTTGATGGTATCCTCGGACACACCAACCTCAGATGCAATGGAGTTGCCAAAAAAGAGGGTTAAAGAGATTAACAACGTCAAAACAATCAAACTTTTTTTAAAACTTTTGGTAAACATTATTTGCCTCCTTTTTTTAAATTACGTATTGTCAAAATATTTTTATCTTTTAGGCAAAAAACCCTTTATTCCTCCGCCTTAGGCAGATTACTTGAAATAAGCTTGCCTTTCCCTTTTCCATAGAACTTTTGACATTACCTTCTTGCCCGCAATGAGCAGATAACGTTCAAGGCCAAAAGAAGTGCAATAGCATTTGGATGGTAATCTTTTGGCCTGTGTTGAGACTGTTGAAAAAGCCCAAAAACAAGAGTTTGGAGCAAATTTCTTGCCCGTAAGTAGTTGATATTACTACATGTGGTTTTCACTCAAATTCCGCAATTTGGCTTTTTCAACAGTCTCGTTAGGCGACGTGTCTCTTCAATTCAATTGAAAGCGGTTTCTGCTCCTTTAGTGCGCTGACTTTCAATATGGAAAAGCCGATAACGTTGCCTTTATCATCGACTTTTTCCATCACCGCATCGTTCTCAGTCTCTTTGAAATAACCCGCTTTTCGCTCAAAGAGGACTTCAAGATAATCCCCTTCTTTGTCATACCAAACTTTTATTGCTTCTCCCATAACACATCTCCTTTTTTGATAGCGTCCGTAAAATACGCCGTCAGTATAAAAACATCATCAACCTTGACCTTCACGACAACACATATATATTTCTCACCAATAGGAGTCGTCAGGTAATGGCGATAAAAAAGTTCCGCTTCTGAATCTGTCTTCGATCTGACAACAATCTCCGGCTGTGATAATGTTTCTGCAACCTTGTCAATTTGACCAGCCATTTCTGGATGGTCATTTTCAAAATGTTCAAGGCGCTCATCAGTAAGGCGCACATTCCTGTCATATAAATCCTTGAACCATCTCATTTTATAATACCAATCCTTTAAACCTTTTCTGAAGAAACATGTCGCCTAACTTGTTTGTATCAGCACTCAGAGTGCTGATATACTACCATTTTAGGGGTGATATCAGCACTCGGTGCGGATATTTCACATTTGGCCGAAGATCAAAATGGCCCTCCGCATTCATCTTACCCCTTCAAAAAGCCACTTCTGGGGTTCATACCGCTTCATATACTGATCAATTAGCTGCAATGCCTTTTCGGAAAGCAAGGTATATCTATCTTTTCTCCCTTTCTCCCCTTTTACAAAATCAATGCGTTACATGCAAGTGCCGTTGTAGGGAGTAATAACCTGCTGAAAGTTGAAAATGTGGAAGATGTCGTTTCCATGAATCATCTAACAGGCGTAGACGCCTGTCCTACTGCTTGCCTCTCCCCTTTTCATGTAACTTTTGACAAACCTTTAATTCTTTGTAATTTTTAAGCATTTCGCTCGAATCCTTGACCCCTTGAATCCTTTTCATCGACCAACTCTTTGAAAGATGAACCATCTTTTTAAACCTTTTTTACGTAATGTCTGGCCAAAAGCCCACTGGGCCTTATACATAGAACAATCACTATAATTGCGAATGCTACAACAGATTTAAACTCTGTTGACACATACCATCCGAAGAGGTTTTCAACCACCCCAAGAATCCCACCACCCAGTGCTGCTCCAGGCAGGCTGGTCATTCCACCTAATACTGCCGAAGCAAATGCCTTTAATAAGGGGTCTATCATCATATTAGGGTCAAGTAAGGTAATAGGGGCAATGAGCACACCGGCTACCGCACCAATCAGAGAGCTAAGCCCCCATGTAAAAGAGAGAATCCTTTTGGATCTAATC
>JAGVGM010000154.1 GCA_020057065.1 Thermodesulfovibrionia bacterium | reverse complement strand
GATCCTTCCGGCCCTTTCGCTTACCAAGGCCCTTCCGTCGGGAAGGAATATAAGCGACCATGGTATTTCAAGATTTTCCGCCCAGACCTCAACCTTTATGCCGCGTCCATCAGGATAAAACTTGTCTTCTACATCCTGAAACCCTTTTCCAGTTATAGGTGAAGAATATGCAGTTCCCTCATAAAACAGGATTGAGATTAATAAGAAAAAAATCTTTCTTGGCATCATAGTCAGCAATAAACCTCAAGAAAATTATATCACATAAATTTCACTTCCATATCTAATATCAATTGTTTTTTTGATATAATTATCATCAGGGGGTAATAAAATGTTCTTGCGGACGCTTAAAAATATTGCACTGCCAGTAATATTCTTCGCCCTCCTTTTCATGACAACCTCCACAAGCGCTCATGAGTCATTGGCCCTGCAGATACATCCATATCTGCCTGCTACGGAGCTGGTGGACCGTTTTACGCCTTTGGCGAATTATCTTAGTAAAAAAATCGGCAAACCTGTAGTTATCAGGATTTCCAAAGATTATCAGGAGCATATTGACCTGATCGGAAATAATAAAGCCGACATTGCATACATGGGACCAGCGTCTTATGTGAAGATGGTGCGGATATACGGCAAAAAGCCTATGCTGGCCCGTCAGGACATAAACGGCAAGCCCACATTCATGGGCGCAATAATAATCCAGAAGGACAGTCCCCTGAACAGCTTAAAGAGTTTGAAGGGCAAACGCTTTGCATTCGGAGACCCCAATTCCACAATGGGCCACCTTGTACCGAGGTACATGATATGGGAGGCAGGGGTTGATGTTAAGGACTTTGCCGGTTACTCATTTATAGACAATCACCATAATGTCGTGCTTGGCGTTCTCGCGGGCAGGTTCGACGCAGGAGCGATAAAGGATGATGTATTCTATGAATATGAAAAACGCGGCTTGAAGGTTCTCACATGGACGTCGCCCATATCGGAACACGTATTCGTTACGAGCAGTTCCTTCCCTGAGAAGACCGCTAAAACACTGCGAAAGGCGCTATTACAATTAAATACCGATAAAGAGGGCCTTGCAATCATGAGGAGAATCCACAAGAACATGACAGGGATGTCTCCCGCCTCTGATAAAGATTACGATAACCTGCGCACTATCTTGAGAGGGCTTGAAAAAATCGGGGTCAAATGGTGAACAAAAATCATCCGTTCAAATACAAACGCGTGATCATCTCCTTTATAGCCGTTTTACTGACGTTCTTCGGCATTCTGGTCATTGCAATCGTATCCCATGAAAATGAGATGTTAAAACAAGCAGAGAAAGATACCGTGGATGAACTGGAACTGATGGGTACCTTTGCCCGTCAGTCAATTATCAGGCATGATTATGCTACAGTCGAGCAGTTTCTCAGGCAATGGGGAGAGGAACATCCTGAGATCTTTGAGCTTAAAGCCACAGCGCCAAATAATTTTGTAATCGCGCATTACAGGCGTCCCGCATTCCCCGCACACCCCTTTCATTTTCAACGTCAGATACAATATGCCGGCACGGATTTGATCAACCTCTATATGATCAAAGACCTTTCTTCGGTCAGGAAGAGCCTCTACATGTTTATATTCCAGATGACAATAGGCTCGGTCTTATTGACCGTTATATTAGGGATAACCCTCTGGTACTCACTGAAAAAACTCGCGTTAATCCCTATGGAGAAGGAAATCCTCATACGTGAAGAGGCGGAGAAAAAATTCAGGACAATTCTTGAATCGGCGCCGGACGCCATGGTCTTTGTAAACCGGCAGGGAAAGATACTCCTTATTAACAAGCAGGCTGAAAAACTTTTCGGCTATGCGCGCAAAGAGCTGTACGGAAAAGAGATAGAGATCCTTATACCGGAGCGTTTTAGGGGCGTTCACGGGAAAGAGCGTGAAGGCTATTTCTTGGGCCCGAAGGCGCGTCCGATGGGTGCGGGGTTAGACCTTTATGGCCTTAAAAAAGATGGTGTAGAGTTTCCTGCAGATATAAGCCTGAGTCCTATCGAGACAGATGAAGGCGTCTTTGTCTTAGCGGACATAAGAGACATAACCGAGAAAAAACGCTCAGAAGAAAAGATCATGAGAGGCTATCATTATCAAAAAACAATAAGTTCGATCCTGCAGATATCGCTTGAAACAATTCCATTTGAAGAACAGATGGGGCAGATCCTTGATAATATCTTTGCTATTCCTTTTCTCCCGCTTCAGGCAAAGGGCAGCATTTACCTTGTTGAAGATGAACCGGATGTACTGGTCCTGCGGGCGCAGCGCGGCCTGTCCCAAACAATATTGGAATCCTGCTCAAATATTCATTTCGGCAAATGTCTTTGCGGATTGTCCGCGTCCAGAAAAGAAATAGTTGTAGCAAGCTCCGATGCTGCAGCTCACGAGACAAGTTATAGCGGCATGCTGCCGCACGCTAACATTTGCGTTCCAATCCTATCGGGGGAAAAAGTCCTCGGGATAATGAACTTGCTTGTAAAGGAAGACTATAAGAGAAAAACTGAAGATGAGCAGTTGCTTGCTTCTGTAGCAAATACCATAGCGGGAATAATCGAGCGCAGGCGGGCCGAACGGGACAAACAGAAGCTTCAGAAACAGCTCGTAGAAGTAGAAAAACTTTCCGCTCTCGGAAGAATGACGGCGAACGTCGCTCATGAGATCAGGAATCCCCTGACCGCGCTTGGAGGATATGCAAGAAGGCTTAACAAAAACATCCCGCAGGGCGCAAAAGAGAAAGAGTATGCGGAGATAATAATATCAGAAGTAGGCATGCTTGAAAAAATCTTAAAAAACGTCCTCACATTTTCAAGGGAAATCAAAATTAATCCCGAACTCCATGACGTTAACGAGATACTCGACGAATCGCTGAAAATATATGAAATTATCAGCAAGGAACGTTCCATCAGGATAGATAAAAATTATTCGGAATTGCCTCAAATATTGGTTGATAAGGATCATGTTACAGAGGCATTAAGCAACATTCTATCGAATGCCATGGATTCAATACCGGGAGGCGGCATACTGACCATCTCCACAGGGATGGAAACCATTAAAGAAAAGACTTACGTCACCGTAAAAATAACCGATACCGGCGAGGGCATTCCCGAAGACAAATTGGACAGGATATTCGAGCCGTTCTTTTCAACAAAAGTGATGGGCCACGGTACGGGACTCGGCCTCCCAATAAGCAAAAAGATTATGGAAGACCACGGCGGTTTTATAAAGGTCAAGAGCGAAATAAAGAAAGGTTCAACCTTCAGCCTTTACTTCCCGTATCAGCACGATGAAACAAATACTGATAATGATATTATGCAAGGCAGCGAAAACACTCTTAAAAGCGCCTGAATATCAGAACTGTAATTTTTAACGAACTGTTATAAGCCTTCCCAACTCTTCTTTGAAAATATCAATACCGGTAAAATGAATTATCTTTAATCCTGTATCGGATGCTCTCTTGATATGTCCAGCATTGTCATCCACAAACACGGCTTCATCCGGTTTTATTCCCATTGATGAACAGACATCCCTGAATACCGAAGGGTCTCTTTTTCCTTTTTTGATCTTGAAGGAATTGAAGACATAG
>JAGVGM010000265.1 GCA_020057065.1 Thermodesulfovibrionia bacterium | reverse complement strand
GCCGGGATGATTGTCGCATGAACGCCGCCTGCCACATTAATGACCGAAGGATTATACTCTTTTGACATCTTTGCCAGTTTCTTTACCATGGCAGACTGTGAACTGTATCCGGTAAACCCGACAATATGGGGGTTTATCATTTTTAATTGCTCATGGAATTTCCGGAGAGGTTTATTCTCAATCCCCAGGTCGCAAATCGATACCTCGTCTTCTGCAGGCACTCCCCCTGCGACTATTTCCAGTTCCAGAGGTTCAAGATGCAGGAAACCTTCCTGCAGGCGTTTTGCTATAAGCAATTGCGGATGCGGCTTGACAAGTAAAATGCGCAATGGCGGCCTCCTTCACAATTTAGCAACTTGCTATTTTGGCATATGATACTCATTTTAAGCTGAATTTATCTTCAAGAGGATATTCTCCTTTTTCAATGTAATGTGCCGCTGCTTTTCCCGCCACTCCTCCCAGTGAAATACATGTGCCCATCACGCGAGTGGAACCGAGCGCCTCGTGTGTTACGGAGATGCAGCGCCCCGCCAGTAAAAGATTGTGAATTCCTCTTGCCTTCAGACATCGAAAAGGGATTTCATAATAATCTCCTGATTTGACGTATTTATAAATAGTCCCCTTCTTTTTGTCCCATATTTCTATGGGCCATGAATTTTTCACAACGCCGTCGTCAAATTTTCCGGCATTGAGGACATCGTCTTCGGTCAATGTATACTCACCGCAAACCCTCCTGCCTTCCCTCTCCATAACTCTCAAAGAAGTTTCGGTAATATAAGCGTCTTTAAATGAAGGCAGCTTTTTTGCTAAATATTTGATCATCTTCAGGGCGTCTTTCCTGACAGTCTGTTCACGTTTGACGCTGTCAGGGCCGCCGACATTTATTTTACAAAATCCCTCGCCGGCCGTTTCTCCCGTGCTAAAGGTTGTAAATCTCAAATATGCAGGAAGGAGTTTTTTGTTCACCGCCTGTGCCAAATAATAAGGCACCTTTATTGAAAGAATTTCAGTGCTGTCTTTCAGTCCTTTTAAACGGACAGTAAAGCCCGCAAGCTGCCTTTTCCCTGAGGGAGACAATTCAAAACCCGCACCCGCCATCGCAGAAATATCACCGGTACCCGTGCAGTCGATTAATATACCCGGGTATATTCTATGCATGATTCCTGACTGATAAAATACAACTTCGGTTATTGTTCTGCTTTTCTTCTTAACTTCAGCAGCGGATGCATTGAAAAATACCTTTATATTCTTTTCATTCCCGCACAAGGAGCTGAAAGCAAATGCGAGGTCCTCTCCTGAATAAGGCAGCACATACACCTGTCCTATTTTCTTTATTGTTCTTTGAGGTGATAATTTATTTAAAAGACTGACGATCTCACGGACGATCCCTTTATTCAGGGTCTCCACGGGTATGTCTTCACCATTCAGATATAAACCGCATATGTACTGGTGCAGCCCGGAATATCCAGCGCCTCCGAGAAAAGAATCCCTTTCAACCAGCACTGTCTGCATACCGCATCTGGCTGCGGCAACGGCAGCCGCGGCCCCTGAAACACCGCCTCCGACAATAAGCACCTCACAGGAATTGTTTATCCTTTTTGACATGCGGTAAGTCCCTCTTTTATTCCTGCCTCAAGTATATGCACTTCTTCACTGGTAAGCATACCGTCAAGAAATGATATTACCAGATTCAGTCTGCCGTTAAAATAATTGGAGAAGAAACCGAGCCCGGGAGGTACAGGAACACGCGGCATGTGAAAAGCATTCTCTATTCCTGTTCCCATAATTTCGGGAGACAATATATTTTTACTCACATGCGAAAAAATAAAAGTGGCGATCTTCCCCTTTAACGGCACATCGATTATTTTTTTCAGGAATGGCAGGGGCGCAATACGTGTCAGGTGGCTTGCCTCCATAATATCGCGTGGAATACCCGCCTTCACCTGTTCATACATCTGAACTTTGATGCTGTTTATAAGTTCCTTTCGGCTGTCCGCAATATCTCTTGAAGCCTGAAAGAACAGATATGACACATGGTTGAAAAACAACTCCTGCTTAATATTCTCGCTTGTCCTCATGTCGATGGAAACAGCGGCTAAATAACTGTCTGCCTGCGCATTTCTCTTTTTAAAAAGTTCACTAACAGCTTGCATTATAACAGACAGCAGATACGGCATCTCCATCAAATAACCCGCTGATTTGTATGCATTTTCGTAAATTGTTTGTGTCTCCTGCTGATTGAAAGTAATTAATCTGAACTTGAACTCCTTGCTTTTATCGCCTGGTACCGGCAAAGCTCCGGGAGGGTTTTTAGACAGGGAAACTATCTTGCGGTTAACATTCCTGCCGGCAAGAAATTTCTTGATCCACTCCGAAAGATACGCCGGAGCAGTGAATGGAACGCCTGTGGAGATTGCAGGGTCATAATTGTTTTCAAGATACTGCTGAAACAGTTTAAGAAAGGTTTCTGCTCCACGGGCATCAAACAAGCGGTGGTCAAAGGTCATTGCAAGGCAGCTTTTCCGGTTTTCTATATTGATAAGATGGAATGCCAGATGTTCGCTGTCGTCTTTGAAAGGTTTATTGACACATTTACCGAGCAAGGTCCACAGGTCTCCATCACCGGGACAATTGTAAGAAGTTAATTTTAAATTCTTTTCTTCTTTATCGGGTATTCGCCAATAGGGACAAATATTTATATCACGCACTATTCTACCGTGCACCACCGGGAATTCATTGATAAACCCTGTAAGGTGATCCTGAAGTTCGGAATGCTTAATTACAGAATCCAATGCAAGCACAACCTGCGCCATGTTGCCGGCGCAGGTTGTTTGTTTCATTATGTAATCCAGCAGGTTGATTACCCAGTCGCAACCGGAGAGATAACGCTTTTTCTTTGATGATGGAATTACAAAACCCACAGTTATAATTTCATATGAATAAAAGCTGCTAATGAGCGGATTGTCTCAAAATCTTTCTTATCCAGCCCTGATTCTATCAACTGGAGATTAAAAGTCTTTTCTATGAAGACGAGGATTTCTACAAAGCCGAGAGAGTCAATTCCCAGTTTATGAAAAGGCACATCCGGCGCAATAGAAGATTCATCTTTCGCTGTTATCGCAGCGATTCCCTTTATCAATTTGTCCTGAATGTCTTGCAATGTCATCTGTGGGTTGAAAATTCAATGGTTTTTTCTTAGATAGATAGCAGCTTTTTCGCTATGACAACTATACCTTATACAGCGAATTATTTCAATATTAGCGCATCTGGCATTTTTTATAAGATGAAGACCTCGGGGGTTATCCATAACAGGATTTGCATAGTAAAATTGTTTCTTAAGCATTAATGCCCCTGCGGTGCAGTTGAAGGCGCTGCCGATCATCATGCTGCCGAATAATGGTGAATAAGCTGCTGTTGGAATGTGAGGAGAAACCGTTGACAAATAAACAGATTCGTCAGATAACATGCCGTCTGTGTCAATGATATTTAAATCTGCCTGCACAATATTGTCACCCTGAGCTTGTCGAAGGGCTGGATTCCCGCCTTCGCTGGAATGACGAATTTTTATGTCTTCAACTTTACAGTACGCATTTTCCGAATCTTCTTTGCTCACCAGAAAGAAGACGGCGCCCTCACCCGGTACATGATAAGCCGGACTAAAATTGAAAGGTCTTATTCTGCCGTCAGACGCCTGCGTCAATTTCGAGTCATATATATACCCGAGCACATCGCCGTATTGCTCAACAGCGCCTACAAGAATATAATCGCAGCGTTTTTCATTAAGCCATACTTGTGCAAGCTGAAGTGCAGAATGAAAAGAAAAGAAAAACTGCGTCACGGTCAATGTCGGTCCCTGAATATCCAGCACCGAAGATACATACGAAGCTGCGGCATTATGAACAGAATTGGAAAAAGTGGTAGGAGAGACATTTGCCTCGCCGTAATCAAGAATGTCATTCAGGAAGTCAAATGTAGTTGCGTGAGCGCCAAAAGCCGTGGCTGTAATAATGCCGATCTTTTTGTTTGTTAATTCTATCCCGCTGTTGTTCAGTGCATCGGCAGCAGCCAGCACCGCCATTCTGCTCAACTTGTCAGCACGCCGCATTTTCTTCAGCAATGTCTTATCAGATATTGTCTGCGGGTCAACCTGATATGCAAAAGATTTTTTG
>JAGVGM010000045.1 GCA_020057065.1 Thermodesulfovibrionia bacterium | reverse complement strand
CTTCCCATGCCGAGACTTCTCCGAACCAATCCGCTACCGCTAAAGTGACTCCAGGGTGAAACCATTGATCGGACTTTGGGTCACGTATATAATCAACGTGTAGAAAATGCTTCTACCGCCGTTAGTGCATGCCAGTCCACGTGTGGGTAAACTATCTCATTCCACTTCTTTTCATACTTGCTCCATCCACTATGTGGATGCGCAAAGTGCCACAGAGTTACGCTTTCATCGTACCATATCTCCGGTATACCTGCATTCACAACTCGCCAGCCAAGATCATACGGCCCGCAAAGATGTCCTCTAAACGACCAGTGCTCATCGAACCCACCAAAGCGAATGGCATCTATTTTCCTGATAGACATACATGCTCCCACGTTGGGTAATAAATCGTACCAGGAGTACTGCCGAAGTCCAACTATGTTCGATAGTCCGATCGGATACTCCTCTGATGTTCTCCTCTCATGATGCACAAGAACAATTGAAATCGGTCCATTTGGTCCGTTCAAATTAAATGCATTAATGATAGAAGATATAAAATCTGGTGGAAATACGGCATCACTATCGCATATAGTTATAAGCTGTCCCTTTGAGTGCAAGAGACCAACATTGTATCCAACGTGCTTGTGATACAATCCTTTCTGACCTGATTAACGTCAACTATTATTTCCCTCTAACGACAATTATTTTTCCCGTCAGTTCTTGTCAATATAGATTATAAATGTCATGTAAGTAAAAGACTCCAAATAAATTGCTCCCTGTATTCCAAACGCGCCATTGTTTACGTTGTCTGGCCTGTTCCATTCTATAACTCGGTACGTTTAGCTCAAGAATGACACTGTGATAAACCAGTCGATCAATCGTTGAGGTAATAGTCTCAATTTATCATCATTGTTCACCAATTTGCCCTCAGAAAATCACCACAACTGGCAATTTCAAGTGTGAAATAATCTATTGGTAAAACTTTGCTTTATCTTCCTCAGACTACTCCATTTTTGATAACTATAGCCTTTTTTAATATATTGTTCCAAATTTATTGAGTCATAATCAGGTCAACATCAACCCTCGTTTGATTTTCTTAAAATAAACATCCTTTATCGGAAAATTTATTTTAATCCTTCTATTACAATGTGGACAACCGGTAACAAAAAATAAACGTACAAAAAAATCTCGCTTACGATTTTTCGCAGCAGCCCACAGCAATTTAAACATAGGATTCCTAAAACTTAAAAAATACAAAACTGCCAGCTTATATATTATTTTAACTAAAGGTTTAATTAGTACCTGAATATTTAGTGCTTTATGAAAAAACTCATTAATTAACGCAATAAATTGCCTAATAAACGAAACGTGTTTTTTCCCTCTTGCTTCTCCTAACCCTCTTGCTTCTCCTAAGTCTAACAGCTCCCGATAATTAATATCTTTGTCACAGTGAGGGCATTTTGCCCATACCTTATATATCTGTTGTCCGGTATCCAAACCCAGGGGACTATTGACTGTTTCGTAATCTATTTCATAATGGGAAGCATACGTAGATTTTACCCAGGAAAGGGAACTAGCGACAAAACCCAATAGACCTATCCAAGTCTCCCACAATTTATCTGGCATTAAAGTCATGTTCCAAGGGTGTTCGCCAATATGTTCATAAAATTCCAGTTTGTTGCGGATGATACCTCTTGTCAAACAACTCTCAAATAATTTGCTGCCCGGATAAGGTTGAACAGCAACAAGAACTATATGGATGTCTAAACAATATCGTAAAAAAAATCCCATTGTTTCGGAAATCGTTCCTTCATCTTCTGCTACATCTCCAAAGATAAAATTGCCACCGAAACCTATACCTACATCGTTTGCAATTTGAATTGTCTCTATTATCTGGGATGGCTTTGTCTTTTTGTTCATACTTGACAATACCCGGGGGCTTGCGCTTTCCAATCCGTAACTAAAAAAGTAAACGCCTGATTTTTTTGCCAATTTCAGGACTTCATGGTCCAATGATGCACTGGCATGGGTTTGAAACATCCAGTCAAAATCCCAACCCCACCTCTCTCGCGCATCAAGAAGAGAAGTACAAAACTCCATCAATCTCCGTTTATTTACTGCAAATAATTCGTCCAGAACAATAAGGATGTTGAAATGATATCGCTCATACAAATATGTAATTTCTTGCATAATATTCTCTACACTACGCGATCTGTACCTGGCTCCTCTTCGGTGCACACAAAATGTGCAGTTAAATGGACACCCTCGCGCAGTTACAATTGACATTGGCCGAGGATTTGGTCTTGTATAACGGTATAAGGACCGTGCTGCCATTGAATAATTATCCAGCATTTCTTTTATTCCAAAAGG
The DNA here is from genome assembly GCA_020057065.1 of Thermodesulfovibrionia bacterium. Classification (GTDB taxonomy): domain Bacteria; phylum Nitrospirota; class Thermodesulfovibrionia; order UBA6902; family UBA6902; genus SURF-23. The sequence goes on along the minus strand of JAGVGM010000045.1, from coordinate 1,196 downwards.
TTCGTAATCTGGGAAACATCTCTCATTGATATCAATATAGTTAAAATCCTGCTTTGTAAATTTGGCAGCGCCATTCTTCCAGTAGCCCAAATTCGGAATCTGTTCATAATTAGTGCTACCGCCTTCAAGCCTATTTGCCAATTGAACTATTATTTCTTCACCTTCTCCAATTATGGAAAAATCCGGCCGCAGAGTATCAAAAACGAACTGGGCATCATTATTTATAATTCCCCCACCGCATACTATTGGAACAGTGGGAGACAATTCTCTTATGATCTGTATTGCATCTTTGAGGAATTTATAATCAGTACATAACCCCCCCAAACCAATTAATTCCGGCTGCACTTCCTGAAGAGACCGACGAATCCTCTTGTATACCATTTCGTATGCAGATTCGTAACTGGCATCATTATTGAGATTGAGCCCAAAGACTTCATGCCCTCCATTGCGAAGAGCCGATGCTAAGTAAGCGAATCCTGTAGGGAAATCGGTAATTGACAAAAAGAATGGGTAACCACTTTTATAACCACGAGTTGGTACAATAAGTAATATTCTCATGCTCACAAGTTATCATGCACCTCCTTGGGCAGACCCTATTTTATATCACCGCCTATTGGATATACAAGGACAATTTTTGTTTTTTCCATTAAATCCCCGTATAGCAATTTCATGCTGGAAAAACCCTGCTTATACCAACTGAAGACTTATTCTTCCTCACAAAAAGAGTGTTGAAGAACACACACACCCTCTCTAAACGTTGGTATTTCCCAATGTGTTGCAAAGGGTTGACACTCAGTAATAGTAAAAGCGATAGCACTTTCCCAAGTATCAATTCGAGCGGTTCCTGTCGCTACGCTTAATTTAATTCTATATTCCCCGCTGGTAAGCATAAGGGGGCCAATCTCTATTCTTATTTTTCTAACTTTTTTGTCGAAATACTTACCATGATATGGCCCCGATCCCCCGACGGAAACAAGTTGTTCTAACTCATTATAAATATAGAATTCTGCACTAAATATACCTTCAGCGAGCTCGCCAGCAAATTCAACAATTAACGCTAACGTTTCATTATATCTAAATATATTGGTATATTCACCATCTGCATTTAGCATCTCAACGCAGCTGAAATAAAAACTTGAATTCTTTACATCTTCAGGATTTCTTTCAACAATATAAGAAAATTCACCTAAACGATT